>CAZDGO010000095.1:0-7691 GCA_964504825.1 uncultured Gaiellales bacterium | reverse complement strand
GCGCGAATCGCCACTGCCATCGTCACAAGATCCGAGATCGTCCTGCGGCTAGCAGATGGGAAGAAGGCCGGCCTCCCCCGGGGTACCGTAAGGTCCCCAATGAACGGCGGGCTCGTGGGCCCAAAGAAGGAGGCCGACCATGAACAATGCTACCACCACCGAGCAGACGAAGGTGACCGTGGGTCTCGATCTGGGTGACCGTTTCTGCCAGATCTGCGTCCTCGATGAGGCGGGTGAGGTGACCGAGGAGGGTAGGGTTCTGACCAAGCCGGAAGCCCTCCGTCGTCGCTTCTCCGGGACCGACCCGGTGCGGATCGTGCTCGAGTGCGGCACCCACTCCCCCTGGATCAGCCGTCTGCTTACCGAGTTCGGACACGAGGTGATCGTGGCCAACCCCCCGCAAGCTCCGCCTCATCTACCAGAACGACTCCAAGTCAGACCGGGTGGACGCCGAGTACCTGGCCCGGGTGGGTCGCCTCGACCCGGCACTCCTCGCCCCCCTCACCCACCGAGGCGCCGCGACTCAGGTCGATCTCGCCCTCCTGCGCAGTCGCACTGTTCTCGTGAGGGCCCGTACCCGCCTGATCAGCCACGCCCGCGGGACCACGAAGTCTTTAGGAAGCCGCCTGCCTGCCTGTTCCAGCGACGCGTTTGCCCGCAAAGCCGGGCCCTGCGTCCCCGAGGAGCTCGCCCCCGCGCTCTCCCCGGTCCTCACTATCATCCAGAACCTCTCCGAGGAGATCCGCGCTCTCGATGAGAAGATCGAAGACATGGCCCGGGAGCGCTACCCGGAGACCGCGCTCCTCTCCCAGGTGCCCGGCGTCGGCACGCTCACGGCCACGGTCTACGTCCTCACCGTGGAGGACCCCGGACGCTTCCCCCGGAGTCGCGCGGTGGGCTCCTATCTGGGTCTCAGACCCCGGCAGGCCGACTCCGGCACACTCTCCCCTCAGCTGCGCATCACCAAAGCCGGAGATGAGCATGTGCGCTGGCTGCTGGTGGGGGCCGCCCACTTCATCCTCGGGCCCTTCGGCCCGGACTCGGATCTCAGGCGCTGGGGCCTGAATCTCGCCGCCCAGGGAGGCAAGCGACACAAGAAGCGGGCGGTAGTGGCGGTGGCCCGCAAGCTCTCCGTGCTCCTCCTGCGCCTCTGGGTGACGGGGGAGGTCTATGAGCCTCTGCGCAACGCGAGACTCCGGGGTGAAGTCGTCATGGTCGGCGCTTGATCTTGCGCGCCCGGACATCCCACGAGAAACCAGGGATCGTTCTTGCATGACCCGAACGACGGCGACCACACACGAGAGGAGATAGTCCCATCCCCGAAGGAACCCAAAGACCAACCGCCGGAGGCGAAAGACGACTGCGCGAGCAGCCTCGGTTAACACGATCGACACTGATCGTTGGAAGACCGTCTAGCAGATAGCAGCGTCTTCACCCGGTCGGACCCCAACGTGCACCGGACCCAAGAACCGGGTCCACCAAGAGTGCGAATGGAAGCGTGTCTGTGGTCTGGTTCCTCACGGCAAGGGAGACCGAGGAAATGAGGAGGCAGAGAATTAAGAATCACTCTTGACATAGGCCGGCCTTCTCATGGAAGGCTGCTGAAAAGTGACGCTTCGCCACCAGGGCGCGATGGGCCAGTGCGAGAGAAGGACGCAGGAAGCACTCGTAGCAGCGCTACGTGTGCGACCGAGGACGCCCTATCGCCCCGGCCAGTGCGTTCTAGTGGCCAAGGCTTCGATTTTCAGCAGCCTCCTAGCTCTCGCGCTCGTTGCCACACTCCGGACAGAACCGGTCTCGTTTGGTCAGCTTCCCTCCACACTGAGTGCAGAATCGGGACGGACTCGACCCACCGCTGCTCGACTGCCCCGCCCGACCTGACTGCCCCGCCCGACCTGACTGCCGCGGGCGACTTTGCCCACCCGAGGACTTCGGTCCCTTCCGGAAGAACAAACGGTAGACGACCAGTCCGACCACGACCACGACCAGCACGATCAGCAGGATGATAAACCAGCGGGTGGACTGTGCCTGGCCAGGAGTAGCCGTACCGCCGGCGGGCTTAGACGGATCGGTGTCACTCTTCGTGTAGCTCACGTCGAGCCGGACCCGATCGCCGTCTTTGACGTTCGCGAAGGTCTCTGTCTTGTAATTGAAGCCTTCGGCGTCGGGACTGCCGTCGACGCCGGGAGGATCAATCGAGAAAGCGGTCGACCGCTTGGGTTGCTGCACGGATTCGGTCAGCTTGAGCGTGTCTGCGGGAGAGGTGAACACCGCGGCGAACTTCTTGGCTCCGGAGGCCGCAATGCCGGGGTTGTAGTAGTACTCCAGGTGGATCTCACGGTAGGTGGGTACCGTCACCGTCACAAGGTCCCAATCGGAGCCGCCGGAGGAAAACTGCGGGTCGGGACGGTTGTAGTCGAAGTCTCCGTTCGGGGTCACCATAGCAAACCCGGTCACCCGCGCGCCCTTGGGCACGGCGTACTTGAACGTGAACGGCAGCGGGACGGAGTCCGGCACCGTGAGGGTTACCAGCACCAGCACCTCCGTGGAGGTGGTGTCGTACTCAGGCCATACTTGTACGCGGATCTCGGCCGGAGTGATGCCCGGATTGAGGGGCTGCCAGTCAGACGGAGCCGAGGTGACCCCCAGGCCGGCCGGCGCCGCAGCGGCCGCGCCCGTGGTGGCGGCCGTTGCGTTGGCCGTAGTCGTCACCGAGGAAGCCGTAGTGACGAGCGGTATGCCCACGCCCGTGGTGGTCGTCTCTTGGGCCGACGCTACCGCCGTCCAGGCAGAGAGTGCCACGACAGCGCCCAGCGCGAACAGTAGTCTCCGGAATGTCCTCCCCCGCATCATTGACCCTTCCGTCAGGCTACCGCTCTGCATCGAATGCTCCTCGTCTGATCGTGATCTATCCATTGCGCCGCCGGTGTGGAACGCCGTTCCCTTTGCCACGCGCTGGCCCGCGCCCGGCTCCCCGCGAGATATCCGCGGCGGCACCGCGGGATTCCGCGGGGGCCCCGCGGGATTCGATCCACCACACGCCGAGCATTCCCGCAACCATCAAGCCGACGCTTATCCACTGCGCCTGAGTCAGTCCCAAAGCCACGGGCGTGTTTGTGCGCACGAACTCCACCAGAAACCGTTCGATACCGGCCAGTCCCAGATATGACCAGAACAGCGAGCCGGCATTCCGCAGTCGAGGCTCTAAGACCCAGAGCAGGAGGGCCAGAATGACCAGCGACCCCAGGATCTCGTAGATCTGGGTGGGATGCACAAGTTGGGTAGTCGGCGGCGACCCTTTGGGAAACGACATCGCCCACGGAAGCGTTGAGGGCACACCGTAGTCGTCACCGTTGAGAAGACAGCCCACCCGGCCGACCGAGTACGCGGCAGCCAACCCCGGAGCGATTGCATCCGCCAGCAAAGCTGTTCGCACGGGAGAGAAGTGGGCCACGAACCAGACCGCCAGGGCCCCACCCAGCATGCCCCCATACCAGATCAGCCCTGAACCGCTGAGAGCCGCTGTCCGCCATTGCTCGGGATACACCAGAAGATAGTGCACCTTGGAACCCACGATGCCACCGACGATCGCCGCGATCAGCAGGCCGTAGGCTATCTCAGGGTCGATCCCGGCCCGCTTGAAGCGCCACGCCGCCACCGCACCCGCAGTGACAAAGGAGAGCGCCATCATCAGCCCGAACGAGTGCAGCGTCACCGGCCCTATCGTGAAGAGTTCGGGACGCACGTCACCCAGCCGTTACGGAGCAACCGTAGTAGTCGTCGCGCCCCCGGGGCCGTGCGGGCTCTCCCCGGAGCTGGTCGAGCTCGAGATGAGCGTGAGGAACTGTTGCGCCATCACCCCATCGGGAGTGTCCGCGCCTAGAGCGACGACCTTCTCCCACTCGATTTTGGCCTTGTCGGCTTGCTTCGCAGACCACAGGACGATGGCCAGCTGAGAGTGAGCGTACTGGCTGTTCGGGTCATCCTTGACGACGGCCTCAAGCTCGGTCTGGGCCTTCGCCGCGTCGCCCTTCGTCAGGATGACGACGGCCATGCCGGCCCGGGCGTTCGAATTCTTCGGCTCGATGACCAGCGCCTCGCCAAAGATCTTCTTGGCGTCATCCGGCCGGTTTGCCTCTAGATAGACTTGGCCCAACGCAAGGAGGGTCTTGACGTCCTTTGGGTTCTGCTTGTAGGCCGCTTCGCCGCTTTTCACCGCTGCCTCGGCGCCGGCAGCCTGAGCGGTCGCGTCAGCAGTCTGGGCGGACGAGTCGACGGTGGGGTGGTTCGGAGGAAGAGTCTCTCCCGGAGCGATGGGCGGAGCCGTCTGACCGTTGCCGCCATTACCCGCCGGTGCCGTAGCGACGTCGTCGCCGCCGGTCAGCAGAGGGATGGCCACGATCAGCCCTACAACAACCACAGCGGTTGCCATGACGGCGATCAGGTACTTCTTGTTCATATGCGTATCCTTTCGCAAACGTATAGTGTCGGAGCAGCAGCGCGCCGAGCCTCGGGAATACTACACGACGTAGGGATGCCTGACCACCTGCCTCCTAGGCACGCGACTCGGGCAGACCTACTTCCGCCATCGGGCCCATACCCCACCCCTTGAAGAAGTCACGTGGATGGCCTACCATGGCGCTGGCATATACCCCGATGGGTATAAGGTAAGAGAGCTTCCGCCGAGCTGCGACCCACAAATCCAGGAAACGGCACCATGAAGATCGCACAGGTGGATTTCGGCGCGTGCGAGGCGTGCGAGGCGTGTCCGGCGCGCGCTGCATGCCGCACCAAGGCCCTGATCAAGATGGGCCCAGATGAGCAGGCCATAGTGAAGCCGTCAGACTGCATGGGCTGCGGCGACTGTGTCGCCGCGTGTCCGTTTCACGCCATATCCACGAAAGAGATGTAGCAGTCTTACCGGCCCCCACGGTCGGAGCAAAGGAGCAGAGGCCGGTGTTCGATCTCTTCCGCCGCGAGCCACAAGGCTATGAGGATCTCACCCCCACCCAGGTACACGAGAAGTTACAAGCAGGGGGGAACGTACAGCTCGTCGACGTGCGCAGCCCCGGGGAATACGCCAACGGACACATTCCCAAAGCACGACTCATCCCCCTGGCCGAGCTACCTCGGCGGGCCGCCGAGGTAGACACCGGCACCGACGTCATCATCTACTGCCACAGCTCCGCGCGCAGTCGCAGAGCCGCCGCGCAGCTGGCTAAGCTGGGATACGCCCGGGTGTACAACATGACCGGGGGTATCGTCTCCTGGCCCTACGGATTGACCCGCTGATCGTTGCCCCGTCGCCAATAGGAGCCCGTGACCATCGATCGGGTCAGCGCCCGCGGCTGGGTGAGCACTAAATAGAGATGTGCCGCCGTGAAAGCGATGAACACCCAAGACAGAATGTAATGCACCTGACGGAGGCTCATCAACCCCCCGAAGACGTTCACGAGAACATGTAGCCGAACGGGCCAATACAAGGCGAAGCCGAGGACCGCCTGCACGGCCGAGAGGGCGAACAGCAGGAAGTACGTGATGATCTGCAGGGGGTTGTATTTGTTGTACAGCGGCGTGCGGTCTGTGAGGAACAAGTAGTACTTGATGGTGCCACCCGCCGACTTCAGGTTCGACGGATTGGGGCCGGCCGTCTGCCACTTCCCGGTGGCGAAGAACTGGTAGACGTGAAAGATCCCGATGAACAAGAACAGGTACATATCCACGAAATGGACCAGACGCGCGGTGTTCATACTGCCGAAAAGGTTGAACCCTGGGGAATGGATCTGAATGCCCGAGAGGATCAACAGGACCGTGTTGAGTAGGTGGACCCAATGACCCAACCGCTCGATGATGTCGTGGTTACGGATGCGTTGCCAGGTGCTCACACCCCTCACCCGCCCTTACTTGATCCGGAATTCGAGGATCCGATTGCTCTTCGGTTCAATCACGTGAACCGAGCAGGCCATTCAGGGATCAAAACTATGTAACGTGCGCAATATCTCCAGGGGCTGCTCCGGGTTCTCTACCGGCGTGCCCACCAGCGCCTCCTCCACCGGACCACGTATCTTCTTGTCGCCCGCACGAGGAGCGA
Organism: uncultured Gaiellales bacterium; assembly: GCA_964504825.1. Classification (GTDB taxonomy): domain Bacteria; phylum Actinomycetota; class Thermoleophilia; order RBG-16-64-13; family RBG-16-64-13; genus JAJZQZ01. The sequence goes on along the minus strand of CAZDGO010000095.1, from coordinate 1,600 downwards.
AGTTCCAACCCGACGGCGTGATGATCTGATACTTCTTCACCTTGCCGCCATCCAAGACGCACCAGTGGCCCAGCGATCCGCGAGGAGCGTCCCAACCGCTGAAGCCCTTGCCGGTGGGGTTGTCGGGCACGGGAGTGTAGAAGTCCATATCGCCCCCGGCCATGCTCTCGCGAAGCTGAACAAGATAGTCGAAGGTCTTGTCGGCCACGATCTTGACCTTGAGCACCCGTGCCGCCACGCGACCGAGGTTCGACAACAGCACTGCCGGCTTCCCCGCCTGTCCCAGGGCCGCCAGAGTGTCATCGACCAGCTTCTTCGCCGGATGGGACGGTCCGCCGGTGAGGTAGGCGATGAGCATCTGAGCGAGGGGGCCCACCTCCACGGGCGCGTCCTTCAGGTGGGCGCTCTTCTCCCAGGCGTAGCGTCCCGTGCGGTCGATTTCGGCGATGCCATCGGTGCCGGTGAAGTCCGGGCCGGTCACGCCTTCCCAGGGGTGCAGACCACCGTCGTATTGGGTGTTCCACGAACTCGTCACCCACTCGCGGACATCTGTCTCGTGGTCCACGGGGCGAACAGTCAGATCCCCTTTCAGCGCTCCGGTGATGGCGCCGCGCGGGAAGATCCGCTTGTAGGGGTCGCCCGTTTGGATATCACCATCGAGCACTCCCCAGGAGAAGTAGTTGCCGTGGCCCGCGCCGAAGGCGGCCTGATCTACGTAGAAGGGGGCTATGGCCAGGAGATCGGGCAATAGCGCAGTGTCGATGAAGTTCGCGACTTCGCGGCACTTGAACTCGAACTGGTCGAGCTGGTCCTGGTGGGGCACCGAGGAGTAGCCCCCCGGCGGAGTGGACATCTGATAGGGGAACTTGCCCCCGAATATCGCCGATGCTTCAGACGCGACCGCCTGGATGCGGATGGACTCCAGATAATGGGCGGCCAACTGCAGGTTGAGTTCCGGAGGTAGCTTGTAGGCCGGATGACCCCAATAGCCGTTCTCGAGGAATCCCAGCTGACCGGAATCCACGAACGCCTTGAGCTTTGTCTGCACGCCGGCCAGCGCGGGACCGGCAGGTTTGGCCGAGAGGGCACTGACCACATCGACGTAATCGAGACCGTTCAACACATAGAACCAGAGGACGTGGTCGTGCAGCAGCTGCGCGCACTCCAGCAGGTTGCGCATGAGACGTGCGTTCGGAGGAGGCGTGATGCCGGCAGCGTTCTCCAGCGCCATGGCCGAGTTGTGGCCGTGAGGCGTGGGGCACACGCCGCACACTCGGTGGGTGTAGTGCCATGCGTCCATCCAGGGACGGTTCTCGACGATCATCTCGAGTCCCCGGAAGAGCGTGCTGGTGGTCCACGCGTCGACCACCTTGCCGTTGTCGATCTCTACTTCCACGCGGAGGTGACCCTCTATCCTGCTGACCGGATCGATGACGATCTTGGCCACTACGCCTCCTTCTCTTCAACCACAGTCTCATCCTGGTTCTTGCCCAGCCGACCCTTCGCGGCGCTCACGCCCAGATGGGCCACGATGGCGGCCCCGGTGACGGCTGCCAGACCGATGCCCACCGTGTCGGCTGAGACCCGGATGCCGCCAAGA
>CAZDGO010000094.1:0-7702 GCA_964504825.1 uncultured Gaiellales bacterium | reverse complement strand
GTGAACCGGCCGGTCGACGAGGAACTTGCCCGTGCCTTGACATCCAACTTCGTCGAGGTGCTGTTCGCCCCCGCGTTCGTGGAAGAGGCTCTGGAGATCCTCACGCGGAAACCCGACATCCGCCTCCTGGTCGACCAGGAGCAGCGGCGGAACCCTCGAGGTCTGTTCGACCTCAAGCGGGTGCAAGGCGGGATGCTGGTGCAGGACCGGGACTCCGAGGTTGAGGGCCGCGATTCCATGGAGGTGGTCACCAGCCGGCATCCCACCGAGGCGGAGTGGGGCGACCTGCTCTTCGCCTGGAGGGTGGCGAAGCACGTGAAATCGAACGCCATCGTACTAGCCAGAGACCTGATGACCCTCGGCGTGGGTGCCGGCCAGATGAGCCGGGTCGATGCCGCCCGCATCGCCGTGCAGAAGGCCCGCCATCCCCTGACCGGGACGGCTGTCGCCTCCGACGCTTTCTTCCCCTTCACCGACGCGCTCGAGGTGGCCGCGGACGCCGGCGCGACCTGCGTGATACACCCTGGTGGCTCCAAGAGGGACGACGAAGTGACAGAGTTCGCCGAGCAGCTGGGGATGGCCGTGGTCGTGACCGGGCGCCGGCACTTCCGCCACTAATAGCTCGTTTCAGAATGACTCTTCGTCGACAGTGCGCTAGGGCTGAGTGCGAGGCAGGGACGCAGGGAGCGGGCGTGGCTGTGGATACGTGGTCGGGGCTGTGGATACGCAAGCGCCCGCGTACGACCAAGGTCTCATAGCCCGCGGTTGACACGCCCTCTAGAGTGTTCCACACGGTCTCCCGACGGGGGACAGGACTCGGGGCATTCGGCGGAGGGAGGCGTGAGACATGTCGGCACGGACTGCATGGGTGTACATCGGCGCGGCGACGTGGCTGGCGGCGGTGTGGTTGAGCCTGCTTGGCGGCTGTGGGGCGGGATCTGCCGGCAGCGGCGACCCCGGCGATAGCGCGTCCGCGACCGCTGGGACGGCTACAACGCTCTCCTCGGCGCCTGCCGGGGCACCTACGACGACCACCCCGCAGGTCGACACATCTGGGCCCGGCACGACCCTCGGCTCCCGGCCCACCTCATTGGCCCACCTGAGCGCTGAGATCCGTGGCCTCCTCGGCGATAGCGGGGTTCCTATCTACCTACCGCGCACGCTGCCTCTTGGCTATGCCGTTGCGGCGTCGTCGTCGGAAGACCAAGTTCAGGGGAAGGGCAATCCCGCCGTCTGGCAACTTGGGGGAACCCGTCCGGGACCCCGCGCTGCGGGATATGCCGTGCTGTACGCCGATGGAGCCCACACCATCCGCCTCGACGTCAACCCTGCCGGAGACCTCGGTGACGTCCAGTGGGTCGCCGCCGGTACCGACGCCGTCTACGGGCCTCTACGCACGACCACAGCAGCTGGTACTACGTGGGTCGGCGTGGTGAATCCCGATGGTGTGGAGATCATGGTGTCGGGTGACACCGGGCTTTCGGAGGCGCTTCTGTTCCTCGCGTCCAAGGTGGCCAGAGTCGACGCGGGCTAGCTCTGCGGAGGCCGGGCGTCCTGTAGCTCCGCAGCGGCGACCCTGAACTCCGCTGTGGCCTGATCGGTCAGGTCGGCAATGCGCGCAAGGGCGGCCACAGTAGCAGGTACTCCGGCTTCGGCGAGCTTGTCCCGCCACTCCAAGTATGTCCGCCGGTGGCCTTCGTTATGATCGATCCAATTGTTGATCAGGATCGCCACCTTGGCGAGATCGGGCAGTGTCCCGGGGGTCAGGGGGGCCGAGGGGCCGTGCTCATGCTCGTGCCCGTGGCCATGCTCGTGGGCATCCTCGGCGTGAGCGTGACTATGCCCGGTGTGGTCGTCGTGCGCCATGGGGGGTGGATCCTTTCGCTTAACTGCAGTCGGGGCTGTATTCGTCGCCAAGGTGGGGAAAGAGGGAGAGGGCCTCTTCGAGTGTGGCCCCGTTGCGTATACGGTCGAACAGCTCGACGATACCCAGCTGCGCATCATGGGTCGCCTGATCGTCCTCGCGATCGTCCTCGCCCGCGTCGGTAGCGACGAGCTCAACGGAACCCCCTGCCTGGTCCTCGCACCGCTGCACCTCGTCCAGTGCACGCATGGTGTAGTAGGCCCCGGTGACGAACACCGGGTCATGCGACAGCGCTGCCGCCCGTTGGAAGAGCGCGAATGCCTCCTCCAGCCACGGAGAGGTGAGGGCGTGGTCGAGTTCTCTGGAGGCACGACTGCAGCGCCAACCGAGAGACGGCAACTGGTCGCCGGCATGGCGGAGAAGGCCCACGATCGTTTGGCGCCAGAAGAAGTTCACTGCCCTGACATTCTTTCCGATTGCACTGCGGCCATGGCTCGGCAATGCACTTAGCAGCCGCAGCCGCAACCGCACTCCGTGGGGTTCCAGTTCTCCTCGAACCCCAGGCGCTGATCGACCTGATAGTCCGGCAAGGTCGCTCGCAGGAAGGACCGGGTCTCGTCGATCTCGGGCCCCTCGAAGGTAGCGAGCGTTCGAGTCTCTCCCTCTGCCTCGTACACGTAGGTGAGGGGCAGGAAACCACGCCCCTCGCTGCCTCCGGCTTCGGGCATCTCCGGAAGACGGATGGCCACGATGCGTCCGTTCTCGACGTCGCCGAGCGCGAATGGCTCGCCCGCGAGCTCGCGGGTGAAGGCCGCCTCTGCCTCTTCGTGAGTCACGATTCGCTGTCTCATGGTTCGTTCCCTGTCTTTCTGGTCGCGGTCGGAAGGGCGTCTCTGTGCCCCTCCGATGGCGCACGCCCCCGCTGAAAAGCTGCTTACCTACACCAATACTACCTGTCTTGGCCGGGAAGGAAACCGTTCGGGCGGACGCCGGAGGCCCACCGTGGCGTTGACACCCGGCGGCCCTTTGGCTACAATCAGTCCCCGCACAGTGGGCCGTTAGCTCAGTTGGTAGAGCACCGGACTTTTAATCCGATGGTCGCTGGTTCGAGCCCAGCACGGCTCACCATACATAACCCCTGCACACGCGGGGGTTTTCTTGTCTCTACGCGGCCCATACTTTCTATCGGTGTAGTAGAAAGATCCTGCCGCCCGGCCCCACGAGGACCTCGTCAAGCGCAACTTCGCCGCTCCGGGCCCCGACCGATTGTGGGTGTCATACATGACGTACGTCCCCACCTAGGGCGGGCTTCCTCTTCCTGGCCGTGGGTCCTCGACGCCTGGAGCCGCGATCGTGGGCTGGGCCATGGCGAACCACCTGCGGACCGAGCTCGTGCTTGACGCTCTCGACACGGCCCTCTATCAGCGCAAACCCGCGGGTGTGATACACCATTCCGATAAGGGCAGCAGTCCGTACACCTCGATCGCCTACGAAGGACTCAAGGAGACGAGTCTCAATTGAACCCTCGGCGGTTCAGCGAGAGCCGGGTTGGGTATCCTGTACCCGAGTCGCTCCAAAAAGTGTAGACAGCGAGCTCGCTTGCAGGCGTGTTTTTGCAGCCGAGACGGTACTGGAGAAAGGGAGAAGACGCCAATCAATGGCGGGATAGGACCCTCCCGGGAGGGGCAGTGGAACTACAGCGTCTGAGCAATGAGGCCATCGTGAGGCGCTGGGCGGAGCTATGGTCGAATGGGGATGAGGTCTGGCCGGCCACCCCGTGGGAGCGATCCAAGGATCTGATGCGCGAGCTTCCGGTGGATGCAGGAGCGGAAGCCTGCGCCTGCGGCTGGACCCGAGGCTAGGTCGGAGGGGGCCTCAGATGGGCGATATGGTGCAAATATTGACCGACCGGCAAGACGCAGGCCGACGGTTGGCGAGTGAGTTGAGCAAATACGCCGGTCGCAACGACACCATTGTCCTTGGGTTGCCCCGAGGCGGAGTGGTGGTCGCCTTCGAAGTGGCTCGGGCCCTCGGCGCGCCGCTGGACATTTTCTTGGTTCGCAAGCTGGGGGCTCCGGGGCAAGAGGAGTTGGCCGTGGGGGCGATCGCGAGCGGCGGGATCCGAGTCATGAACGAGGATGTCGTCAGGGCGCTCGGCCTGACCGAGAGTCGGATAGAGGCCATCGCCGCCCGCGAGCAGGCCGTCCTCGATCACCGCGAGCGGTTATATCGAGGTCAGTCCAAGCCGCCGGATCTGGCCGGGAAGGTGGTCATACTTGTTGATGATGGCCTGGCTACAGGGGCGAGCATGCGCACCGCTATACGGTCGCTCAAGAGTCGCGCGCCTGCTCGGGTCGTGGTCGCTGTCCCTACGGCTCCGCCGGACACGTGCGCCGTTCTGGCGAGGGAAGTCGATGAGACCGTTTGCCTGATGACGCCGGAACCTTTCTATAGTATCGGCTCTTGGTATCTGGATTTTTCCCAGACGTCCGACGAAGAGGTGGTGGAACTCCTACAGAAAGCCGAGTTGTTGCGGCCGGCTCGTGCGGCTCCCAACGCCGAGGAGGGCAGTTTGTGATGGACAGGCTTGCCGGCACCGAAGAACGTGAGATCGAGATACTCGTTGGCTCGCTCACTCTAAAAGGCATCCTCAGCTTGCCGCAGGGTGCGACCGGGCTGGTGCTCTTCGTGCATGGCAGCGGCAGCAGCCGTTTTAGTTCGAGGAATCGGTATGTGGCCCAGACGATCGGCACCGCACACCTCGCCACTCTGCTCTTCGACCTTCTCTCACAGGAGGAGGAGAAGATCGATCAGATCACGGCAGAGCTGAGGTTCGACATAGGCCTTCTGACCGAGAGGGTGACCAGAGTCACCTCCTGGTTGCGCCAGAACCATGACACCAAGGCTCTGACGATCGGCTATTTCGGGGCGAGCACGGGAGCGGCAGCCGCGCTGGCCGCCGCAGCAGAGGTGGACAAGATCGGAGCGGTCGTCTCGCGCGGTGGTCGTCCCGACCTGGTTGAGGGGCTGTTGCCCCAGGTGACGGCCCCCACCCTTCTGATCGTTGGCGGAAACGATGGCCCCGTCATCGACATGAACCGGCGCGCCTTTCTGCAACTGCAGACTACGAAGGAAATGAAGATCGTTCCCGGTGCCAGCCATCTGTTTGAAGAGCCTGGCGCTCTAGAAGAGGTAGCGCGTTTAGCGACGGAGTGGTTCCGACGGTATCTGGCAGCCGCATAAGGCACGATGTCTGCTACTGGATCATCAGCCGCCGGCCCCAGCAGGGGCGACATCACGCTGTTCCTGGGTGGAGACGTAGTCACGGCAAGGGGCATCGATCAGATCCTTCCCCACCCAAGCGATACAATCCTTTTTGAGCCCTATGTGCGGAGCGCCAGAGGCTACGTTGAGCTCGCAGAAGCTGCCGGCGCCAGCATTCCCCGCCCGGCTTCTTTTGCCTACGTATGGGGCGACGCCCTCAAGATATGGGCACAGATGGGGCCGGACGCCCGGATCGTCAATCTTGAGACCAGCATCTCCCGAAGCGACGATTACTGGCCGGGGAAAGGGGTCAACTACCGGATGAGCCCGAAGAACATCCAGTGTCTTACCGAGGCTGGAATCGACGCTTGTGCTGTCGCTAACAATCACGTGCTGGACTGGGGATACTCGGGGCTTAGAGAGACGCTGTCGACGCTGGAGACTGCACACATAAAATGGGCCGGTGCCGGTCGGAACCAGCTCGAGGCCGCCGCGCCATGCATAGTGACCACCAAGAATGGGCGTCGGCTACTGCTATGGTCCTTTGCCACCCTGTCCAGCGGTGTACCGGACCTTTGGGCCGCCACGGAGGATCGGCCTGGGATCAATGTTCTCCGCGACTTGGGGAGGGACACGGCGCAGTCTGTCGCCGGTGCGATCCGTGCTCACAGACGACCGGGTGACGCAGTCGTTCTATCCATCCATTGGGGTACGAACTGGGACTTCACTATTCCTGCGGATCAGAGGGAGTTTGCCCATGGTCTGATCGAGAGCGGGACCGTGGACGTCGTCCACGGCCACTCCTCTCACCACGTCAAGGGGATCGAGGTCTACAGAGGTAAGCTGATCCTGTTCGGGTGCGGTGATCTGCTGAACGACTACGAAGGCATCCGAGGCTTCGAGGACTTCCGCGGCGACCTCGGCCTAATGTACTTCGCCCGGCTGGCACCGGTCACAGCCGACCTACTGGGTTTGCGGATGTTTCCAACGCGAATTAGAGATCTCCGGGTGAACCGGGCTACGAAAGACGATGTGACCTGGCTGAAAAACACCCTCGATCGAGAGGGAAGACCCCTGGGGACCGGAGTGACGATCGCCGACGACGGTAGCCTCTTTCTTCGTTGGGATTCATGATCTTGCTGGTGCGCCAATCGACAGAGGCTGCTCGGCCACGCCGAAGAGTCGGGGAATGGACAACATATGGAAACGAGACGGCTTGGCAGCGCAGGACCCGAATTGAGTGTCGTCGGGCTGGGAGGCAATAACTTCGGGATGAAACTCGACGAGCGCGAGACCAGGGAAGTGGTGCACGCCGCCCTCGATGCTGGTATCAGGCATTTCGATACCGCTGAGACATACGGTGAAGGCCGGTCCGAGGCTTTCCTCGGCAAGGCGCTGGGCAACAGGCGCAGCGATGTCGTGATCGCCACGAAGTTCGGACCCCGTCAGGATAGCGAGCCCTATCAACCGGGGTTGCTGCGCAGACGCATCTTCGAGGGATGTGAGACCAGCCTCCGGCGGCTTGGAACTGATCACATCGATCTGTACTACCAGCATCGTCCCGATCCTGAAGCTCCCGTCGAAGAGGCGTTGCAAGCGCTGAGCGAACTCGTCGCAATGGGTAAAGTAATCCACGTAGCCTGCTCCAACTTCAGCGCCGAGCAGATCGATGAAGCTTCGAGAGTGTCAGCCGAACGCGGTGCGGCGAACTTCGTGGCCTCTCAGATTCACTGGAACCTCCTCGCTCGAGAGGTTGAGGGGGAAATCGTTCCCGCAATCCGCCGGCACAAAATGGGCATCGTACCTTACTTTCCGCTGGCCTCGGGCCTCCTCACGGGCAAGTACCGGCAGGGCCAGGAGTACCCCGAGGACTCGCGGCTTGCGACGATGCCCCGCTTCGCCGCCCTCGCCTCCGAGGAGAACTTCGCATACATCGAGGAGCTGACCGAGTTCGCTGAAAAGCGAGGGCACTCCCTGCTCGAACTCGCCTTTGGATGGCTGGCCGCCCAAGATGGCGTGGCGTCGATCATCGCGGGAGCGACCACGCCTGAGCAGGTGGCGGCGAACGTCAAAGCCGGCGGGGCCTGGCGGCTCTCAGCAGAGGAGCTCAGGGACATCCCGCAGATGAAGTAGGCGGGGCTCCCGCCCTCCATGGGCTTCAATGGCTGACTCTCAGCCGCACGATGCTCGCCCAACTTCCCCGGTGTACCCGTTTTCGGTGATGCCCGTGGGGGTATCTTTCATTAGAACGAGCACCGACCGACGGGGGCTCGGGATACTGGAAGAAGGGACGTGATGGGCGAGCCTGCAGCCAAGTCGTCAAAATATGATGTCATCGTGGTGGGGTCGGGGCCGGCGGGCATCTCGGCCGCCATCAATGTGGCCAACCGCAAACGCACCGTGGCCGTGATGGATGGACAGACGCCGTTCGCCCGCACCCGCAAAGCGCACTCGATCCCGAACTACCCTGGGTTCACCTTCGCGAGCGGAGAAGAGCTGGCGGCGGCATTTGTGCGCCACCTGGAAGAGTTCGACGTGCCCTTCATCCGGGAGAAGGTGTCGAAGATCATCCGC
>CAZDGO010000093.1:0-7802 GCA_964504825.1 uncultured Gaiellales bacterium | reverse complement strand
CACACTGGAGTTCGAGGAGGTGCTGGCGCTCTCGGGCGAGAAGGCCTTCCAGACCGGCTTCCTCATGCTCGACGAGAACGGTCAGGTGCTGATTCTGCGCCCCGATCTCACCGCTCCCATCGCCCGGTTGGTGGGCAGCCGCCTGCGTGGTGGCGTGCCGCCTCACCGGGTGTTCTCGATCTCAACGATCTTCTGCCGGCTCTCATCGCACCGCGACCGGGAAACCGAGTATCGGCAGGCGGGCATCGAGTTGCTCGGCTCGTCGCTTCCACACGCCGACGCCGAGGTCGTCGCGGTCGCGTGCCGCGCCCTCGAGAGGGCCGGCCTGCGCGGCTACCGTGTCGGCGTCGGGCAGATAGCGTTCTTCGCCGGGTTGCTCCGGGCTCTCGGTCTTGACCAGGAGCTGCAGCAGCGGCTGACGCAGGACGTCGTGGCCAAGGACCTGGTCAACTATCGCCTGGTCGTAGAAGGGGCAGACTTCCTGGCAGCGGCCGATCGTCGGGCGCTTCTTGAGGTGCCCGATTTGCGCGGCGGGCCGGACGTGCTCGACCGCGCGGCGGCTTTCGTGCGCAGCGCGGACATGGAGTCGGCTCTGGACCACCTCCGCTCGATGCACGAGGCCCTTGTAGCCTACGGATACGGGGACCGCCTGCTCTTCGATCTCGGCATCTTCCGCAACCTGGAGTACTACACGGGGTCGGTGTTCGAGCTCTACGCTCCGGGCATGGGCTTCACGCTCGGCGGCGGCGGGCGCTATGACAACCTGTTGGCCCGGTTCGGTGCTCCCATGCCCGCGGTCGGATTCGGCCTCGGCCTGGATCGGCTCCACGCGGCTTTGATCGACCAGGCCGCGGACCTCGCGACCGGCGATCAGACGGTGATCGTGGTGGGTGGCCTCGACCGGCACGTAGCGATAGCGGACCACCTGCGGGAGGCATGTGTAGGCGTGTTCGCGCTGGCGCACGATACGCCCGTCGGCACTGCCGCCGCCCTGGCGCGGCAAAAGGAGATCGATCTGATCGTGGCTCCCGTCGACGGCCGCGAGGGCCTCCAGTGGACCGTTACCGACCTCGGGAGCGGTGTCGTTGGCCTCATCGCCACTGAAGAGCTCGTGGCGCGGGTCACACGCGGCGCTTTGGGCAACGAGACCACCGCATGAAGACCCTGCGCATCGCTCTCTGCCGCGGCGCCATCTTCAACGAGACCGTGTCCCTGCTCGAGCGTGTGGGGCTCGACCTTTGCGAGGTGCGGGGGAACACCCGCAAACTCATCTTCGAGACCGCGGACGGCACACGGTTCATCACCACCCGGCCTACGGATGTGCCCACCTACGTGGAATACGGAGCCGCGGACGTGGGGTTCGTGGGAAAAGACGTGCTTCTGGAGGCGGGCAAGAACGTGTATGAGGTGCTCGACCTCGGTATCGGCCGCTGCCGGATGGTGTTCGCCACTCCCGAAGGGCACGATCGCTCGCTCGATACGCTGCGACACCTGGGCACGTTCCGCGTGGCAACCAAGTACCCCAGCATCACGCGCGACTATTTCCGGGCCCGGGGGATCAGCCCGGACATCATCACCTTGCACGGCTCGATCGAACTGGCTCCGCTGGTGGGCTTGGCCGACGGCATCGTCGACCTCACCTCCACGGGCACGACTATGCGGGAGAACCGACTTCAGGAGCGCTTCCAGCTCTACGACTTCACCACCCGGATGATCGTCAACCGGGTGGCCCACAAGATGCTCGCGCCCCAGGTGGGGGAGCTGGTGGCCCGGCTCCGCGAACTCATCCTCGATCAGGGCGCGAAAGGCGACTCGGAGGCGTCGGGGGCGGCACAGTGATCGCTCGGCCTCTGCGCTCCGACCAGGTCTCGGTCGAAGTAGCGCGGCTACGCCCGGCCGCCGACTGGAGCCGAGCTGTGGCCGAGACCGTCGCCGCCATCCTGGAGGCCGTTCGCCTGGAGGGCGACGCGGCCCTGGTGGACGCCACCGCCTGGCTGGATTGGCCGGGCGCGTCCATCGAGACCCTGCGGGTGCCCACAGCCGACCTCGAGGCCGCGTTCGCCTCGGTCGACGCCGATCTTCGCGCCGCTTTCGCTGTAGCCCGAGACCACGTGGCCTGGTTCCATCGGCACGAGGTGCGCGGCGGCTGGGAGGAGACCGGCCCCATGGGTCAGCGCCTCGGCATCCGCTATCTGCCCGTGCGCCGCGCCGGTCTCTACGTTCCCGGCGGGTTCGGCTCATACGCTTCAACCGTCATCATGAACGCTGTGCCCGCCCAGGTGGCGGGCGTGGAGGAGCTCTTTATCTGCACTCCTGCGGGGCGCGATGGTCGCGTCAACGAGTCGGTGTTGGCGGCGGCCTGGTTCATGGGCATCACTGAGGTCTACGGCGTCGGCGGGGCTCAAGCGGTGGCCGCCATGGCTTTTGGCACAACCACCGTGCGGCGGGCGGACGTGATCTGCGGCCCGGGGAACGCCTACGTCATGGAGGCCAAGCGTCAGGTATACGGCGCGGTGGGCATCGACGGGCTTGCGGGTCCGAGCGAAGTGATCGTGGTGGCAGACACGTCGGCGCGGCCGGAGTGGGTGGCGGCCGATCTGCTCGCGCAGGAGGAGCATGGCAGCGGCGCCACAGCAGTGCTGGTGGCGGCCTCGGAGGGTCTGTGCCGCGCCGTGGCGGACGCTGTAGAGACGCTGCGCCGAGGTGGTCGCGAGGATCTCGGCGGGGTCGACGCCGATCCGGGGGTCATCGGCCTCGAGTTCGGCGATGATGGCCTGCACGCCTTCTTCCCCGCCGCCGGCGAGGAGTTCGCCGACCTCGCCGCTGCCTTCGTCAACGACTATGCTCCCGAGCACCTCGAGCTGCATCTGATCGATGCGCGCAGCTTCTTGGCGGAGGTGCGCTCGGCCGGGGCGATCTTCGTGGGTAGCGGCACCCCTACGTCGTTCGGCGACTATGTTGCCGGCTCGAACCATGTGCTGCCGACCGGCGGCGCGGCCCGGTTCTCGTCACCGCTGTCGGTGGATACCTTCATGCGGGCTTCGTCGGTGGTGGAGATCGACCAGCCCGCGGCCGCAGCCCTGACGGCCCCTCTCGCCCGTCTCGCGCGCAGTGAGGGCTTCACGTTTCATCGTCGCTCCGCGGAGGTGCGCTCCGAGCCTTGACCGTCGGCCCGGCCGGGTCGGGGGTAACGCTGGTCAGCGGGGCCTGTGTGCTATGCTCGCGGGGCGGCCTGCAGCCGCCCCGCACGCTTGATCGGGGGAGGGATCGTGTCACCTGAGAGCAACCTCGCGTCTAGTCGCTCGGCCGTCATCGAACGGCAGACCCGGGAGACCGACATCACCCTGCGCCTCGATCTCGACGGCGTGGGTGCCTGTACAGCTTCTACGGGCCTCGGGTTCCTCGACCACATGTTGGAGCTCTTCTCGGTTCACGGCCGGTTCGACCTGGAGGTGAAGGCCACCGGCGACCTGCAGACAGGTGGCCACCACACGGTAGAGGACGTCGGCATCTGCCTGGGTGCCGCCCTCGACCGGGCTTTAGGCGACAAGGTCGGGATCGTACGCTACGGCAGCGTGCAGCTGCCCATGGATGAGTCCCTGGCTCTGGTCAGCATCGACATCAGCGGGCGTCCCTACTTGGCCTACAACGTAGACCTTTCGCACACGCAGATCGCTGGGTTCGACACCGACCTCGCCCTGGAGTTCTTCCAGGCTGTGGTCAACAACGCGCGCTTCACGCTGCACGTGCGGCTGCTGGCCGGCAGCAATCCGCATCACATCATCGAGGCGGTGTTCAAGGGATTCGGGCGCGCGTTGGCTCAGGCCACCCGCATCGATCCCAGCCTACGCGGCGTTCCTTCTACCAAAGGTGTGCTCTAGCCCGTTGCTCTACGTCATCGACTATGGGTCCGGTAATCTGCGTTCTGTGCAGAAGGCCTTCGAGCACGTGGGGGCGCACGCGGAGGTGGGGGCCGACGTTCGGCGGATGCGTGACGCCCGGGGCCTCGTGCTGCCCGGTGTGGGAGCGTTCGGTCCGGCCATGGCCGAGATCGAGGCTCGGGGGTTGGCGGAGCCGATCCGGGAGCGCGTAGCTGCCGGTGTGCCTTTCCTGGGCGTGTGTCTGGGGCTGCAACTGCTTTTCGAGCGGAGCGAGGAGGATCCGGGTGTTCTGGGCCTTGGCATCCTGAAGGGTGACGTCCGTCTCCTGCCGCCGGGAATGAAGGTGCCTCACATCGGCTGGAATCAGGTGGACCTCGTGCAGGACTGCGATCTCTTCGATGGTATTCCCGACGGCACGGCGTTCTACTTCGTGCACAGCTATGTGGTCGTGCCTGCCCGCCCGGCCGATGTGCTGACCACCACCGACTACGGCGTCACCTTCGCCTCCGGGGTTGTTCTGGACAACCTGGCGGCCTTCCAGTTCCACCCGGAGAAATCCAGCACCCTCGGGCTGCGCCTGTACGAGAACTTCGCCCGACGGGCCTACGGGGTCTGACGGCCCGGCCCAGGAGGGTCCATGCGTCTCTTTCCGGCTATAGATATCCAGGGAGGCCGTTGCGTGCGCCTGCGCCGCGGCGACTTCGCCAACGAGACGGTGTTCGGCGACGATCCGGTCAAGATGGCCGAACACTGGGTGGCCGAGGGGGCGAGGTTCCTGCACGTGGTCGATCTCGACGGCGCCCGCACGGGCGATCCCACCAATCTCGGTCTAGTGGAGGCTATCGCGAAGGCGGTGCCGGTGCCCGTGCAGTTCGGTGGCGGCGTGCGCACCATGGACATGCTCGAGCGGGCGATGGGGGCCGGCATCGGGCGGCTGGTCGTGGGAACGAGCGCCCTGCTTGACCAGGAGTTCCTCACTCAAGCCTTGCAGCAATGGGGTGACCGTCTGGTGGTCGCGGTTGACGCCGAGAACGGCTATGTGAAGACGCACGGTTGGCGCGAACGCAGCGGCATGACCGCCCCCATCTTCGTGCGGAGCCTGGAGCAGATCGGCGTCGCCGAGATCATCTACACCGACATAGGGCGTGACGGCATGATGCAGGGGGTCAACCTGGGAGCCATCATCGAGCTGGCACAGGAGACTTCGCTGGGCATCATCGTCTCGGGCGGAGTGACCTCGTTGGATGATCTACGTGCCCTCAAGCGGTTCGAGGCTGAGGGCGTGGCCGGAGTCATCGCCGGCCGGGCGCTCTACGAGCATCGCTTCAGCGTGCCTCAAGCCCTGGCCGTCCTGGACGCCTGAGCGGGAACTCGGCGACGTGCACCTGAAACGGATCATCCCCTGCCTGGACGTCGACAAAGGTCGAGTGGTCAAAGGCACCAACTTCGTCGACATCCGGGATGCCGGAGACCCGGTCGAGCTCGCCTCCCGCTATGACGTCGAAGGGGCCGACGAGCTGGTCTTTCTCGACATCACGGCTTCGCACGAGGAACGAGACATTATCGTCGAACTCGCCCGCCGTTGCGCGGAGGAACTCTTCGTCCCGTTCACCATCGGTGGCGGCATCCGCAGCGAAGACGACGTGCGGGCACTGCTCAACGCCGGGGCGGACAAGGTGTCGCTGAACTCGGCCGCGCTACATGACCCCGGCCTGATAACCCTCTGTTCGCGGCGGTTCGGCTCTCAATGCATCGTCGTGGCCATCGACGCCAAGCAGGTGTCGGGCGATCCCCCGCGCTGGGAGGCGTTCCTCAATGGAGGGCGCGTGCCCACCGGTCGTGACGCGGTGGCCTGGGCGGTGGAGGTGGTGCAGCGCGGGGCGGGCGAGATCCTGCTCACCTCGATGGACCGAGACGGCACCAAGGACGGCTATGACCTGCCCCTCACCCGGGCCGTCGTCGAGGCGGTGAACGTGCCCGTCATCGCCAGCGGTGGCGCCGGCACGCTGGACCACCTGGTCGAGGTCGTGCAGGCGGCAGGCGCCGACGCCGTGCTCGCGGCGTCGATCTTCCACTACCAGGAATACACCATCCGGCAGGCTAAGGAATACATGGCGGCACGGGGCATCCCGGTGCGGCTCTGAGCGGGTCGTCTCCGGCCGTGGCAGGCCGTGCGCCGTCGCGCCGCGTGGCGATCTTCGCCCTCCTCAGTGCGGCGTACTTCCTGAGTCAGTTCTTCCGTTCGGCCAACGCCGTCATTGCTCCTGATCTGTCCCGGGAGCTCTCCATCGGCGCGGCGCAGCTCGGGCTGATGACCAGCCTCTTCTATGTCGCTTTCGCCGCCGTGCAGCTCCCGTTGGGTCAGGCGCTCGACCGGTTCGGAGCCCGCGTGGTCACTCCCAGTCTCATGTTGGCGGGTGCGGGCGGCAGCCTGCTCTTCGGTGCGGGTCACAGCTTCACTGTTCTGGCGCTCGGTCGGGCGCTTATCGGGATGGGGATGGCCGGCGTGTTCATGGGCTCGCTCAAGGCTTTCAGCCAGTGGTTCGACATCCGGGGTTTTGCCACCGCCTCATCGTTCCTCGTAGGGCTGGGTGCGGTGGGCGCTCTGACGGCGGCTACTCCCCTGGCCTGGGCTTCCCAGACGGTCGGGTGGCGGGCCGTGTTCCACTGGGCCGGTTTTGCCGTGATCCTGAGCGCCATCTCTATCTACCTGTGGGTTCGGGACGCTCCGCCGGGGGTCGATTGGCGGGGGCGCCACGAGGCGGGCGGTCTGGGGCGCATCTTCCGTTCTGTCGCCTTCTGGCGTATCGCCTTCCTGGACCTGGCAATGGTGGCCACCATGCTGTCGGTTCAGGGATTGTGGGGAGGGCCGTTCCTATACGATGTGTTCGGCATGTCGCGGGTGCAGGTGGGCAACCACCTGCTCCAGATGTCTGCCGGCGCCGTAGTCGGCTACCTTGCCGGCGGATGGTTCTCGCGGCGCACGAGCACCCCGCGGCTTCTGTTGGGAGCCGGATCGCTCTTCGTGGTCAGCCAGGTGCTGATGGTGGCGGGCGGGGTGGCGGGCTCGGCGTTGATTGTAAGGGTGGCCTACCCGCTCTTCGGGTTTGCGGGGGCCTTCAACCCCCTTCTGATGGCGCATGTACGTTCGGTGTTCCCCACTTCTATGACCGGCCGGGCCGTCACCGCTGTGAACTTCTTCGCCATCGGCGGGGCGGCTGTGACTCAGTGGGGCATGGGGGTGTTGATCGGATCGTTCAGCCGGGATGCTCAGGGCCACTACCCACCGGAGGCCTACGCGCTCACCTTCAGCCTCAGCGCCGCCGCCGTTGTGGCCGCCCTCTTCTTTTACGCTCCGCTCGCCCGGCGCCCCGCGGTCTGACCGGGAAAACCGCGGCCGACTGCCGCATAGTCAGGGAGGACCCATGGATGCACAGCTGGTCGAACGCCTACTCATCGGTGGCGAGTGGGTCGAAGGTCGCGGGGATACGTACGAGCTGCGCAACCGGTACGACGGGTCGCTTCTCGCGCGGGTCCCCCTGGCCACGCCCGCTGAGGTGGAGGCCGCCTTGGCTTCCGCCGCCGCCGCCTTCTCCGTCGTAGCGGCGATGCCGGCGCACCGGCGGGCTACCCTGCTCTACGCCACCGCCGATCTGATCTCGCGCGACCGCAAGGCGCTGGGCCGTTCGATAGCCCAAGAAGGCGGTAAGGCTCTCAAGTTCGCCCTGGGGGAGGTCGACCGCGCCTCGCAGACATTCCGCTTCGCGGGAGAGGAGGCCAAGCGCATCCACGGGGAGACCGTCCCTATGGACGCCGCCATAGGCGCTGAGAGACGTCTAGGCTTCTGGCTCCGGAGCCCGCGTGGGCCCGTGGCGGCCATCCCGCCGTTCAACTTCCCGCTGAACCTGGTGGCGCACAAGG
>CAZDGO010000092.1:0-7821 GCA_964504825.1 uncultured Gaiellales bacterium | reverse complement strand
GTGGCCGGGCCGAGGCGCCCCCGGCTCGCGCCGGCGGAGCTCGATAAGGTGCGTCCCTGGCTGCCCGAGATGGTGGCCACCTATCAGCGCACCAGCACCTACGCGCCCGCAGCCGGGGTCGAGACCAAACGGGGATGCCCGCTTCGCTGCTCGTATTGCGTATATCCGGCGCTTCAGGGGCGACAGGTCCGTTTCCGGAGCCCGGCGACCATCGTGGCCGAGGTGGAGTTACTGCAACGGGAGGCCGGCGTCGAATGGGTGCATTTCACCGACCCGGTTCTGAACGATCCTCCCGACCATTTCCGGGAAGTGTGCAGGCGGTTGATCGAGTCGGGAGTTCCCGTGCGTTGGACGGGCTTCTTCCGCGAGAACGCCCTCAGTCGTGACGACGCTGCGCTTGCGGTCGAAGCGGGCTGCGCCGCCTTCCAGTTTTCAGGAGACGGCACCTGCGACGCCACCCTGGCCCGTCTGCGCAAGGGCCTCACCCGCCACGATATTTTGCGGGCCGCCGAGCACGTGGCGGCCACCGAGGCGCTCGCCGTGTATCACTTCATGGTGAACGTGCCCGGCACCGACGCGGCTGTCGTCCGGGGGGCCCACGAGCTCGTCGACCGGCTCCACGACCTGCACGAGCCGCGGGGCACTCTGGGCGCCGTGGTCTTCAACAACCTGCGCGTCTACCCCCGCACTCCACTGGCCCGGCAGCTGGTGAGTGAGGGCGCCCTCCACCCGGACGACGACCTGCTGTATCCCACCTACTACGACCCGGAGCCGTTCAGCCATCTGCGCTACGAACTCGATGAGCGGCACCAGCTCCGTGCCTGCACCCGCCGAGCCCAACTCGGCGCGCCTGCGGCTCACGGAGAGGTTGAACTATGACGCCGCAGCACGCTCGGCCCGCGGTTGAACGACTCCGCATCACCCTGATCGAGCATCCGCGGCAACCCAGCTGGTTGCACATGAACGACATCGCGAACACGCCGCTCTCCAGCAGCCTGATGACCGGGTACACCGCCGCTGCGCTGGAGGAAGCGGGTCACGAGGTGTCAATAGTCGAAGGAAACTTGGCCGGACTGGCCATTGCGGAGGTCGTCCCAACTGCGGCCGCGACCAGGCCCCAGCTGGTCGGGTTGCACCTGGTCTACGACTGGTCCGACGGAGCACAGATCGCTTCTCTACTGCGCGACCTGCGCGAGTCCTGCGGCCCCGTGCCCGTGTTCCTCTACGGCTTCTACCCGACGTTCTCCTGGCCGGAGCTCCTCGATCGGCACCGTGAGGTGACGGCCGTCATCGTCGGTGAGCCGGAGCGGACGGTTGTCGAGGTGGCGGCGGCGACGTCCTCAAGCGCGGGCGCGCCGGAGGCGT
The DNA here is from genome assembly GCA_964504825.1 of uncultured Gaiellales bacterium. Taxonomy (GTDB): domain Bacteria; phylum Actinomycetota; class Thermoleophilia; order RBG-16-64-13; family RBG-16-64-13; genus JAJZQZ01. Next base: position 6,456 of record CAZDGO010000092.1, on the reverse strand, counting down.
CGTTGGCCGCGGCGCTGGCGGCGATACCGGGGTTGGCGATCCGCGGAGCGGATGGTGCTGCCCGTCTCACCGCCTCCCGATCTCCGATCGAGGATCTTGACTCTTTGGCCTATCCGCGGCGTACTCCCGAGCTGCTGCGCATGCGCGAGGTCAATATTGCCGGCAGTCGGGGCTGCTACGGGTCGTGCACGTTCTGCACCATCAACCCCTTCTACGGCGGCCGTTCGCTCTGGCGGCCGCGCTCCCCGGAGAGTGTGATCGCCGAGATGGCCGCGGTGCTGGAGGAGCATCCGAACGCGAACCGCTTCTACTTCGTCGACCCCAACTTCTTCGGCCCGGCCGGCCGGGCGCGGGCGCGGGCGCTCACCTTGGCCCGGATGATCCGGGAGCGCTTCGACATCCGCTTCGGCCTGGAGGGGCGTGTCAACGACATCGACGAAGAGCTGGTCGAGAACCTGGTGGCCGCCGGGTTCGACGAGATTCTGATCGGCCTCGAAAGCGGCTCAGACGCCACCCTGCGCCGTCTGAACAAACACACCACCGTGGAACAGAACCGCCGCGCGCTCCGCATCCTGCGCTCGTACGGCGTGGAGCCCAACGTCGGCTTCATCATGTTCGAGCCCGACAGTTCCCTGGACGATGTCCGGGTCAACCTCGCCTTCCTCCGGGAGGAGCGGTTGTTGGATCGTCTGGCCGTGACGGCCAACGTCCTCTATCACCAGCAGATCCTTCTGCGGCCGACCCCGGCCTACCGCGCCGCGCTGGCCGCGGGACGGCTCGTCGTCTCGCCGCACAACCCGTACGAAGGCACCATGCCCTACCTCCATCCCGAGGTGGCCTTCCTGGCCGAGACCATGGCCGAGGTGTGCCGCCACGTGTTCTCCGGCCTGCCTCTTGAGGTCTGGGTGGGCGACAACACCGGGGGTGCCGGCGGCGACCGTAGTGCGGCCACCGATCGTCTCGTGGGTCTGAACCGTTCGTTGGTCGGCCTGTTCGAGCGTCTCCTCGACGGTCTTGCCGGTGGGGCACTCAGGCCATCCGCGGAGCTGGCGGCGGAGGTGGTGGACGAGGCGCGGGCCTGGATCGAGACTATCCGCCGCGCCGCGTAAGCTCCAGCGCGGCGATGAGATGCCGCCCGATCATCTCCGGCGACGGCGGACACCCGGGGATACGAACGTCTACCGGCACGATCTCCTCCAAGGTCCCGGCGAACTCGAACGGGTCGCCTAAGACGCAGCGCCCGAGCGCACAGTCACCCATGGCGCCTACCAAGCGGGGTTCGGGCATGGCGTCGTATGCCGTGCGCAGAGGGCCGACCATGCGGGTCGTGGGAGCCCCGGTCACGAGCAGCATATCGGCGTGGCGTGGTGAGGCCACGACGTTCAGACCATAGCGCGCGAGGTCGTAGTGGGGGCCGAAACCGGCACCCAACTCGTGCTCGCAGCCGTTGCAGGACCCGCTGTCCACGTGTCTAATGGCCAAGGAACCTCGCCGCTCGGGTGTGCGCAACCCGATATCCCGGCGGAGTCGGCTGAGTGCCCGGAGCAGAACGAACACGGGGTCTCCTTCCTAGCGATCCGAGCAGGCGTAGCAGAGCTCGAAGCTCTTGTTGATCAAGGGGAAGTCGGGCAGCAGGTTGCCGGCGGCGGCGTGGGCTACGGCCGGCCAGTTGACGTTCGACGCGGTGCGAAGGTGGAGGTGGTTCAGGCGGTCGTTGCCGTCCAGCTCTACCACGCACACGGTCTCGCCCCGGGGGCTCTCCGTGAGCCCGATGCCCACGGCTTGTCGCGATGATGCCGGCTCCGCGCGGGCCGGCTCCACCGGCTGGGCGAGGAGTTCGTCCAGCAGGGCTAGGGTGACGTCCACCTCCATCGCGCGGACGTTCACCCGGCCGGCGACATCGCCCACGGGGTGTCGCGGCATCGCAGGTTCGAATCCGTCGTACGCGAGACGCGGGGCGGTCGACCGGGCATCGAGTGGAACGCCCGCTGCGCGGGCAGCTGGCCCGACCGTCCCCAATCGCAGTGCCTCCTCGGCGGGCAGGAGGCCGATGTCGACGAGCCGGTCCTGAACCGAGGCGTTGAAGAGCACCTCGTGCCACGCCTTGCGGGAGTCCGAACCCAGGGCGCGCACCTCCTGCCGCGCCGCAGCGAGCGTCTCCCGTTGCACCGACCAGGTGCTCTTGCCCACGGCCACCGAGCCGAAGAGGAACCTGTGCCCGGTCAGCATGTGGTTGACCCGTTGCGCCCGCTCCTTGAGGGCCGCGAACGCCATGTGCCCCGGTGCGAAGCCGACCCCCGCGCAGATGGCGCCGATGTCGTGCAGATGGTTGTAGAGGCGCTCCAGTTCTAACAGCAGGGTGCGGACTCGAGCGAGAGATGGGCTTGGCCGTAGACCGAGTGCGGACTCGCAGGCGTGGGCGTATGCCACCGTGTTGCTGACCGCGCACGCGGCGCAGGCGCGCTGGGCGTAGGCGAGGCCTTCGTCTATCGTCCGACCTTCGGCGGCACGCTCGAGCCCCCGGTGTTTGTAGAACAGGCGCACGTCGACATGCAGGATGAGTTCTCCCACCACGTGGAAGCGGAAGTGGCCGGATTCGATGACACCGGCGTGGATCGGGCCCACGGCGACCTGACAGGCGTCGTGACCTCGCACCCGCACCATCCAGCCCCCCGGATCGTCCGAATGAGTGAGGAGGGGGCGTAGCGGGTCGTGTCCCGCGAACCGCACGTCGTGCGCGTCGTGCGCCTCGCGCTCTGCCCACGCGGCTGCGGGGACGAGATCCACGATGGTCGGGATCTCTCTTTCGGGGGGGATGCAGCTCAGCATATGCGCGACCCCACCCAGTTCGAACGTCGCGCGCACGGCGATCGATCGCGACGCGGGTGGCGTAGCACCCTCCGTCTGCGCGGCGCTGTCGGCCTGCAGGTCGGCGGCGTAGAGAGTCAGAAAGCGTCCGCCATCGGCCGCCAAGCGGGCACAGCGCTCGCGCCATTCGGCCGCGACCACGTCTTGGAGCAGGATCTCGGGTTTCACAACGCGCTCGCCATGAGCGTGCGTATCACGTCCGAACCCGGTAGGAATGGGGCTAGAGCGGCCAGCGCCAGGAGCAAGACCGCTGCTCCGATGCTGAGCCACCGGACCTCGCCGCGGCCGATGAGGGATTCGCGCGGAGGCCCTCCACATCTCGCGAGGAGCCCCTCCACCAGCACGTGGGCGAGACCGAGAAAGCCGAGGGCCAGTAGGAAGACCGCGAGGGCGGCACTCGCGGTGTGGCCGGCCACGAAGCCACCGGTGATGATCAGCACCTCGCTGAAGAACAGCGGGGACGGCGGCAGACCGCTGAGCGAGCCCAGGCTCAGGCTCATGCCGGCCGCCAGGCCGGGGTCGGAGCGCAGAAGGCCTCTCACCGGGCGGTGCGAAGCCGCCGGGCGCAGCTGGAACAGCGGGATGGCGGCGTAGAAGCCGAGTGATTTGGCGATGGCGTGTCCGGCCAGGTGCAGCACGACGCCGGCGATGGCCAGGGGACCTCCGAAGCCGATACCCAGCGCCAGGACGCCCATGTGCTCCAGGCTCGAGTAGGCCAGCAGTCGCTTCCAGGCCAAGGGGCGCCACAAGAAGGGCACGGCCACCGCCAGAGACACCAGGCCGAAGGCGATGAAGACGACGCGTACCTTCTCCGCTCCGACGGTGGGTGCAAGAGCGAGCGCCGTCCGCCAGACCACCAGCATCACCGTAGGCAGCAGCGCCGCCGAGAGGAGCGCCGACACTGGGGGTGGAGCCTCGCTGTGCGCGTCGGGCAGCCAGTTGTGCACGGGCGCCCAGCCGACCTTGGTGGCGAGGCCGCCGAAGAGCAGCAGGAAGGCGGTCACGGCCGCGGGGCGAGACATGACCGCCGCCGAATCGACAAGCCCGGTCCAGGAGAGACCGTGCACGGCCGAGCCGGTCGGGGCGGCCGCAGCGAGGATGACGATACCGAGCAGCGCCACGGTGAGACCGACAGTGGTCAGCACCATGTATTTCCACCCGGCTTCCAGGGCGCTGCGCCGCCCGCTGTATGCGACGAGCAGGGCGGAGACGCCGGTGGTGCCTTCGATGAGGACCCAGGCGATCCCCAAGTTGCCGGCCAGAGGAACGGCCAGCAGCGCCGCCCAGAAGAGGTGGAAGCTGAGGTAGTACCAGGACCGTGCGCGACCCGGGCGGAAGAAGCTACGGACGCTCGTCAGCAGATACGCCGGCGACATGAGAGCGCTGCAGAGGCCGACCAAGGCGATCACCGCCACGAACGGGGCACCGAGGGCATCGAAAGCGAGCCAGCTGTCCGGCGGTGCAGTTCCCGCCCCGAACAGCGCCAGTCCGGCAGCTATCCAGGCCACCGAGGCCGTTACGATGGCGCTTACGCGGTTGCCCCAGTCCTGGCTGCGGGCCGTGGGCGCCACTGCAATCAGCACTCCCCCGACGATGGGAAGAGCGGGGACGATGTAGGCGAGCACCGCAGGTGGGCTAGTCACGCAGACCTCGCAAGAGGGAGGTGTCACCCGTGCCGAACTCGCCGAAGATCCGCTCGTGGAACGCGAGGGCAACCGTGATGAGGATGATGAGATCGATGGTCACGCCCAGCTCGATCAGAAGCGGGAGGCCTCCGGGAACGGAGAGAGCGGCCAATGCCAGGCCGTTCTCTGCTACGAGAAAACCGAGCACGTGGAACACGGTGGCCCTGCGGGCCACGATGATGGCTATTCCGATGGTGAGAAGGGCCACGCTCGCCTGTTCCGCCGATCGTGAACCAAGACCGAGCGGGGGCATGAGCGCTACCACCGCGAGTGCCAGCACGACCACCGCCGTCAGCCGCAGGAGTGGCGCCACCGGGGCGCGCAGCGGCCGGGGCTCGCGCGTCCGTCTCACGGTGAAGACGAGGAGGGCGTAGAGCACCAGCGAGCGGAGGAGCAAAATGATGCCTGCTAGCAGGAACTCCGGCGACCGACCTGGGGCGAGACTGAGGGCGACCGCACCCAGCGCCGCCGCTTGGATGGTCACGAGGGCGATGGCGACGTAGCGCCGGCGGACGATCACGACCAGCAGTCCGAGAGACACGAGTCCCCATGCTATTCCCACGCTCACGGGGCGACCCCCAGGAACCAGACGACCAATCCGACAAGGCACAATCCGGCGCCGGTGGCGAGTAGGCGGGGTACGCGCAAGAGGCGCATCTTTGCCTGCCACGACTCCACCAGGGCAAGCGCGACGCACATAAGGGGCACTCCGAGAGCCGTGACGGCCAGTCCCCCCACGAACCCGGCTGGGTGAGGCAGGAAGAGTTCGGCCGCCAAGACCAGCATGATCCAGTGGCGCGCGGCGGCGGCCCACTGCAGGTAGGCCAGATCCCGTCCGGCGTATTCGAGTAGGGGGCCCTCGTGGATCATGGTGAGTTCCAAATGGGTGTCCGGGTTATCTATCGGCTGTCGGCCCGTCTCGGCTAGGAGCACGAGCGCGAAGCCCAGTGCGGCCAGCCAGTGGGCAGGCGATCCCCACACCGCTCCTCCGGCGGCGGCGTCGCTGAGGGCACGCAGATCGGTGCTGCCCGTCGGCAGCGCCGCCAGGATGAGGACGGCAAGGAACAGGCCTTCCACCGCGACGCTGACGGTGAGATCTCGACTCGCCCCCATGAGGGCAAAGCCGCTTCCCGTGTCCCAGGCGGCCGCGGCCGGCGCGAAGCGCGCCAGGGCGAGCAGCCCGACGAGGAGGAGTATGTCGGTGCCCACAGGCCAACCCGATGCCCACCCGGCCACAGGTACGACCAGCAAAGCGGTGGCGAGACACGCGGCGACCACGGGCGGGGCGAGCCGGTAGACGATGCCCGCATCGGCCGGCGCCACCATGCTGCGAGACCACAGGCGGGCAAGCTCGCAGTACGGCTGCAAGGGCGAAGGACCCCGGCGTCCTTGCAGTCTTCCTCTGATGTGCTGCACCAGTCCGGGCACCAGAGGGGAGAGGATCAGACCGCTCGCGATCCGTACGACATCGGCGATGGCGGCGGCCCAGGTCATTTCGGCGCCTCGCGACCGGCCGGGCTCACGAGGACACCCATATCTTGCCCACCACGAGCAGCAGCACGATCAAGGCCAAGAGGTACACGACATAGGCGCGTAGGCTCCCCGATTGCAGTCGCCGCGCGAAGGCCGCGAGGCCGAGCGCCCCGCGCACCACGGGCGCATACAGCAGCGTGTCGAAGAGATGGGGCACGGCGCCGTGGTAGGTCACCGTCTGCACCACCCCGCCCTTCTCCTCGACGTCGACCGCGCGTTCCGCCCGCAAAGCGGTCTCGAGTGTCAGTCGGAGCGATTTAGTGAAGCCCGCGGAGGTCCACCGGAGCGGCGCCTCGACCCGCTGGCCGCACGCCCACACCGGAGCCACGGACGCCCGCCGGCCACCCCGCACGGCCACGAGCACCACCAC
>CAZDGO010000091.1:0-7866 GCA_964504825.1 uncultured Gaiellales bacterium | reverse complement strand
ATGGCCGGTCACGCCCGCCACGCCGCCGCCTACGCTGTCAAGGCCGCCACCTACGCCGCCATCCCCACCGACGCCGCCGCTGCCACCACCAAGGAACGTGATTGGCAATACCGACAGCTTCCGAAGCACCTTCGGCCGGTAGCGTTTCCCGCCCGGGCAGAACGCCAATAGGTGGCGGGTCGCAGGGCCGATGTGGTGCGAAGGGCACCGGCGGAAGACGATTGCCGGTGCCCTTAGTTGCTACTGCTCAGCGATCAGTCGGTCTCGGGAACCGCGTTCATATCGGGGACCGCGCCCAGATCGAACTCCCTGGTTCCCCGCATCAGCGCCCAATAGAGAACGAATGCGATGGCGAAGCCGATGAACCAGGAGTAGTCGGCCAGGAACTTCACCGAGGGGACCCACTTGCCGATGAGGGTGACGCCGGCGGCAACGGCGAAGACGCCGATGGCCTTCCGGTTGAAGCCGCCGCTGTACTCGTATTCACCGCCGCGCACATACAGGTCGTGCACGTTCAGCTTGCCCTTGCGGATGATGTAGTAGTCGACGATCATGATGCCCGCGACGGGGCCCAGGAGGCCGCCGTAGGTGCCGAGCCAGCCGAAGATGTATGCGCCGTAGTCGCTCAGCAACTTCCAGGGCATGATCGCGATGCCGATCACGGAGGTGATCAGACCACCGATCATGAAGTTGATCTTCTTGGGCCACAGGTTCTGGAAGTCGTTAGCCGGAGAGACCACGTTGGCCGCGATATTCGTGGATAGGGTTGCTACCGCGATCCAGAACATGCCGAAGATGATCGGAATCGGGTTGGTGAACTTGGCAAGCACGGCGACCGGATCCCACAACGCTTCTCCGTAGATGATGACCGTGGCTGAGGTGATGGCCACGCCGAGGAAGGCATAGAAGGTCATGGTCGTGGGGAGACCGAGCAGCTGGCCGTAGGCCTGAGACTTCTGGTCTCTCGCGAAACGGCTGAAGTCGGGGATGTTCAGAGACAGGGTCGCCCAGAAGGCCACCATGCCGGTCAGGCCGGGGATGAAGAACTTCCAGAACGCGCCGAAGCTCGTGAATTTGCTCGGCTCGGACATAATGGGTCCGAGACCGCCGGCCTTGCTCATGGCCCAGATCAGCATGACGATACCGAAGATGATCAGCACCGGGGCCGCCCAGGACTCAAAGCGCTTGAGGGTCTCCATGCCGCGCACGATGATCCAGACGTTGAGGGCCCAGAACACGAAGAAGGCGATCCACTTGCCGATGCCTGCTGAAGGCCAGCCACTGAACAGCGCCAGCATCATCGCGTTCAGGGCCGAGCCGCCGATCCAGGTCTGGATGCCGAACCAACCGCAGGCCACACCGGCGCGCAGAAGGGCGGGGACGTTGGAGCCCAATGTGCCGAAACTCGCGCGCACGAGGACCGGAAACGGGATGCCGAACTTGGTGCCGGGCACGGCGTTCAGGACCATGGGGATCAGGACGATGAGGTTGCCCAGCATGACCGTGAAGACGGCCTGCCATGCGCTCATCCCACCGGCCACAAGGCCGGCCGCGAGCATGTAGGTAGGAATGCACACGCTCATGCCGATCCAGAGCGCGGCGATGTTGTAGGTGCTCCACGTGCGCTGAGCCACCTTCGTGGGGCCGATGTCGTGGTTGTAGAGAGGGCTGGCGGAGAGATCGGCGGTCATCTCGTACAGGCCGTTCTTGGTCTTGACCATGTTGGTGGGGTTGCTGCTACTCAATGTCTGCCCCCAGGATCAGAGAGATTCTCGGTCCTCTATGTACTCGCGGGCGTGGCCTCTGTGGTCGGGCCCGCGGTTGCACGGGGAAAACGGGCGCCTGGCGGCAGCGGCGACCGACCGGCGGTTCTTCGCCACCTCAGGCGCGCACCATGGCGATAGCGCTGTAGTCGCAGACCGCTTGGCAGAGTCCGCAGCCGTCGCAGGCCCCCGGGTCTACGTGGGCGGCGGCATCGTTCAGGGAGATCGCCTGGAATCCGCCGTCGGTGCACGCCACCTCGCAACTTCCGCAGGAAGTGCACGCGTAGGGGTCGACTTCCGCCCGCGCGGGAGCCCTCGCGTCGAGTGCGCCGAAGTCACCGATATGGGGCAGTGCTTTGCCACGGGCCGCGTCGAGATTCTCGAAGCCCTTGCTCTCCAGGTAGGTCGCAAGACCGTCGATGAGGTCGTCGATGATCAGGAGGCCCCGGGCCATGACCTCGGTGCAGACCTGGAATGTCGACGCGCCGGCCAGGAGGAACTCGGCGGCGTCTTGCCAGGTGGCAATGCCGCCCGTGGCGCTCACCGGGAGGCCGGTAGCGGCGGCCGTCGCCGAGACGGCCCGCAGGGCTATCGGCTTGATGCCGCGCCCGGAATAGCCACCGTAGGCCCCCCGGTTCGCCACTGAGGGGAGGGGCTGGAAGGTGTCGATGTCGATGCCCATCAGGCCGGCGACGGTATTGATGGCGGTCAGCGCGTGGGCACCCGCCTGCTGGGCAGCCAGGGCCATCTGAGCGATGTCGGTCACATTAGGGGTCAGCTTCACCCACACCGGCAGGCTGGTTCCTGCCACGGCTGCCGCGGTGGCTCCCCGGATCAACCCCGGATCTTGGCCCATGAACGCACCCATATGCTGCTCGGGCATGCCGTGGGGGCAGGAGATGTTCAATTCCACGGCGTCGGCGCCGGCCGCCTCGACGGCCCTGGCCAGGATCTCCCATTCGACGAATTCGGTGGAACCCATGATGCTGGCGACTACGCGCCGATCCGGGAAAGCCGCCTTGACATCGGCGATCTGATCGACCCAGTGGTCCAGGCCTTTGTCGGAGATCAACTCGAAGTTGGTCATGCCCATGATGCGGTCGTCGTCTTTCCAGAACGCGAAACGCGGGCGTACGTTGGTGGCGCCCTGCAGGCCGATGGTCTTGGTGACGACACCGCCCCACCCCGCTTCGAGTGCCCGTTTCATCATGTCGGCGGTGCGGGTCGGAGGGGCGGAACCTAGGAGGAACGGGTTGGGGAACTCGACCCCAGTGAATGTGGTACGAAGCCTCTCGACCATGTGACTCCCTGCTTTTCCTTGCCCCCGCTGGCGAATGGGCATACTGTATACAGTTGTCTGCGGGTACCGCAAGCGTTTTTTCTTTCATGGCGCCGTCCGCGCCTAACGAAAGTATCTTGCGTTTTTACCATGGATATGATGAAATTATGAAGACGTCAGGTATCGCCGAAAGAAGGAGGACGGTTCATTTGGCCAATCGCAACGCATTCTTCATCTTCTTGGCCGGCACCCTTATCTCCCTCGCCATCTTTCTCGGTCTCACGTGGGACACCCATCGACAGGTGGACGCTCTCACGCACGCCGAGAAGTTGAGCGAGCAAGTGGTGGCCGGCAAACACGTGTGGGCAGGCAAGAACTGTAACGAATGCCACACGATCCTGGGGTTCGGGGTCTACTACGCCCCCGATCTCACTAAGGTCTACAAGCGCATCGGCGCCGCCGGCATCAAAGCCGCCGTGCAGCAACCGGAAGTGATCTTCGCTAAGTCCATCCGTCACATGCCGAATCTCAAGGTGACCGATCAGCAGACGGCCGACTTGGTCGCGTTCTTGGAGTGGGTCAGCAACATCGATAACCACGATTGGCCTCCCCAGGACAAGGAAGCCGGCTTGTCGGCCGCACAGCGCCGCCTAACGGGTGGCGCGGGCCTGACCCGAGGAGCCGCCGCGTTCAAGGAGAGCTGCATGGGATGCCACTCCATCGGCGGAGCGGGGGGCAACATCGGCCCGGCTCTGGACACGGTGGGCACTAAGTACGACGCGGCCACCATCGCGAAGTACATCGCCGATCCCACGTCGGTCAACCCCGCCTCGAGGATGCCGGCTCAAGACAGCGTCAGCCAGGACGACCGCAACGCTCTGGGCGAGTTCCTCGCCAAGCAGCAGTAGGGGGTGAGGGACATGGCAGAGACAGCGACCATCGATACTTCCGCGGCATCCGGCGGTGGGGCGAAGGCCCGCACCGGCACCGCGTTGTACCCCTACGCCTCCCAGCGAGTGGCCTACTGGTACTTCGTCACCGCGCTGGCCCTCTTCGCACTGCAGCTCGTCGTAGGGCTCTGGCTGGCGATCAGCTATGCATTCACGATCCCGCAGAACATCATCGACGTGCTGCCCTTCGGCATGACGAGGGCCATGCACACCAATCTCCTGGTTCTCTGGCTGTTGCTTGGCTTCATGGGGGGCACGTACTACCTGGTGCCCGAGGAAGCCGAGCGGGACATATTCAGCGTCAAGCTGGCCTACCTGCAGTTGGTGGCCTTGGTGATCACCGGGGTCGTCGCACTCGTGGGTTTCGCTTTCGGGTGGACGCAAGGCAAGCCCATCCTGGAGATCCCCCTCCCTCTGGACTTCGTGATCGTGGTGGGCGCACTTATCTTCCTGTTCAACGTCGGGATGACGGTGCTCAAGGGCAAGAAGACCGCGATCCTCGGCATGTTGCTGGGCGGCCTCGTCTTCCTTGCTCTGCTCTACATCTTCGGGATGCCTTTCTACCGCAATCTGACGCTCGACTGGTTCTACTGGTGGTGGGTCGTGCACCTCTGGGTGGAAGGGGCCTGGGAGTTGGTGACGGCTTCCATCCTCGCCTTCGTCCTGATCAAGATCACCGGGGTCAACCGAAAGGTGGTCGAGAAGTACCTCTATCTGGAGACGGCTCTGTTCCTCTTCACGGGTCTGGCGGGCACCGGCCACCATTACTATTGGATCGGCGCTCCCAAGACGTGGCTGTGGATCGGCGGTATCTTCAGCGCGATGGAAGTGCTGCCCATCTTAGCTATGGTGATCGACACGTTCCTGACTCAGCGGCGGCAGGGCGTGATCATCAAGGACAAAGTGGTGTGGACGTTCTGTCTGGGCACCGCGATCGGGCACCTGGTCGGCGCGGGCATATTCGGTTTCGCCCACACGCTTCCCCAGATCAACTACTACACCCACGGCAGCCAGATCACCGCCAGTCACGGCCACTTGGCATTCTTCGGCGCCTATGCCCTGCTCAACTTCGCGATGTTCTGGTACGCCCTGCCTAAGTTGCGCGGCGTCTCGCGCTTCAAGCCCACCCTGGCCATCGCGGGCTTCTGGATCATGAGCATGGCTGTGCTGGGTCTCGGTGTGGCCATGGCCGTCGCCGGTGTCCTGCAGACGTACATCGAGCGGGTCATGGGCCAGGGCTTCATGACCGCCCAGCTGCAAATGCAGTTCTGGTTCAAGATCGTGCTCTTCTTCGGCGTCGTATTGCTGGCCGGATTGGGAGTCACTATCTGGACTATGCTGACCGGCAAGCAGACTCCGGCCGAGGCCATCGAGGCGTGATAATGGCGCCCTGCTAGATCATACTTAGACGGTCGGCCCGGGGCAGGTGCATCGCCCCGGTGCCGGCCCGGCAGCGATACGTTGACGTCAGGCGAGGGGGCCCATCGGGCCCCCTCGCCGCATCTCCGAAGAGGCGCGGTCGGCCCGCGGGCATCACGGCCCCCCTGGGCATCAGGGCGCCAGGGTCGCGGCTCTCCCGGCCTTACGGCGCCGGCGTATAGCTGATGGGCAGTCCCACCGCTCCGCGGACCCGCTCCATGGTGACGTGCGCGACGGCCCGGGCCCGCCGGCCGCCGTCGCGCAGCACGTCTTGCACGTAGCCGGGATCGGCCTCCAGGGCTTTGCGCCGGTCGCGGAAGGGGGCGAAGGTCTCGTCGAGGAGCTCGAAGAGGCGCTGCTTGACCTCGCCGTAGCCCATGCCGCCTCGGCGGTAGCGTTCCTCCCACTCGGCGAGCTCGTCGGGGGAAGCCATGAGCTTCAGCAGTAGGAACGGCGTGGAGGTCTCGGGGTCCTTGGGCTCATCCACCGGGGTGGAGTCGGTGACGATGCTCATCACCTTCTTACGGAGCGCCTTCCCCTCCTCGAACATGCCGATATCGTTGCCGTAGCTCTTCGACATCTTCTTACCGTCGACGCCCGGCACCACCGCCGTCTCTTCGAGGATGTAAGCGTCGGGGATCTTGAAGATCTCGCCGAACTGATTGTTAAACTTTGCCGCTATGTCGCGGGTGATCTCGATGTGCTGCTTCTGGTCCTGCCCGACCGGCACCAAGTCGGGGAGGTAGATAAGGATGTCGGCCGCCTGCAGCACGGGATACGCGAAGAGGCCGTGGTTGGCCATAAGCCCCTGGGCCACCTTGTCCTTGTAGCTCGTGGCCCGCTCCAGGAACCCCATGGGGGTGACGCACGAGAGCATCCAGGTGAGTTCGGTCACCTCGGGCACGTCCTGCTGCGTGAAGAGCACGGTCTTCACGGGGTCGAGGCCCAAGGCCAAGTAGTCGACGGCCACGCCGAGGGTCAACGCGCGTAGCTCCTTGGGGTCCTGCACGGTGGTGAGGGCGTGGTAGCTCGCCATGAAGTAGAAGGCCTCGTTCTCGGCCTGCAGAGCCAGGTGCTGGCGCATGGCTCCGAAGTAATTGCCTATATGGAGGCGGCCCGAGGGCTGGATGCCCGAGAGAATGCGCATGGGAGACGTCCCTGTACGTTGTACGGTTTTCGCGAGTCTTTTAGTCTAGCGGAGGGGCGGGGTTGTGGGTAGGACCTCCGTCGCACTGGCGCCGTCGGGCGGAGTATGATACCAATAGTACAAGCGCGCAGGCGCCCAACATAGCTGTCGCTACTGCGGCCGTGGTTGGCCCGAGACATGGTCGGGATCAGCCGGCACGGTGGGAGCTCTAGTGATCCAGCGTCGATCATCCCTCATCGATGGTTCAAGGGTGTCGGCGGCTGGATTTTGTCATTCCTGGGAACTCGACGAGCGTGGATGTGAATCTGGTCTTTCGTTTCGAGGGAAGGGGTTGTCGTGAACATCCAGGAGAAAGCCCTCCAACTCCACGAGCAGTGGCGAGGCAAGATCGAGGTCACCAGCCGGGTGGGCGTGAACTGCAAGCACGACCTCTCCACCGCCTACACGCCCGGTGTGGCCGAGCCTTGCCTCGCCATCCATCGCGACCCCGACCTGGTCGACCTCTACACGCGCCGCTGGAACCTGGTGGCCGTGGTCTCCGACGGCTCGGCCGTGCTGGGTCTGGGCAACATCGGCGCCCGGGCGGCCATGCCGGTGATGGAAGGTAAGGCGGTGCTCTTCAAAGCGTTCGCTGGGGTAGACGCCTTCCCCATTTGCTTGGACAGCCAAGAGGTCGACGATATCGTGCGCACGGTGCGGCTTCTGCAGCCCACGTTCGGGGGCATCAACTTGGAGGATATTTCCGCTCCCCGGTGCTTCGAAGTCGAGCAGCAGCTCAAGAAGTGCTGCGACATCCCTATCTTCCATGACGATCAACACGGTACGGCGGTCGTCGTGCTGAGTGGCATCATCAACGCCTGCCGACTCACGAATCGCGGATTGGGAGACCTGCACGTGGTGGTGACCGGCTCCGGAGCTGCGGGCATCGCCTGCGCGAAACTGCTGCTCGATGTGGGCGTCAAGGACATGTTGTTGGTAGACAGCAAGGGCATCGTCTGCTCTCAGCGCACCGACCTCAACTCGTTCAAACGGGAGATGCTGACGCGCACGAACAAGCGTGACCTCTGCGGAAGTCTGGCCGACGCCATGAAGGGGGCCAACTGCTTCATCGGGGTGTCGGCGAAGGACGTGCTGACCGGCGACATGGTGCGGTCCATGGATCGCGACGCCATCATCTTCGCCATGGCCAACCCCGATCCGGAGATCACGCCGGAGGAGGTGCTCGCCGTGCGCGACGATGCCATCGTGGCGACCGGCCGCTCCGACTACCCGAACCAGATCAACAACGTCCTGGGCTTTCCCTTCATC
>CAZDGO010000090.1:0-7871 GCA_964504825.1 uncultured Gaiellales bacterium | reverse complement strand
CCCATCCGAGTGGCTCGTCCATCGTGGTGAGAATGCAGCGCACGCGCAGGCCGGTGTCGGCGCCCAACTCCACCATGAGACGCGCGAGGCGGAGAGCATCCTCCTCTGTGCGCAGGAACGCCCCCTCCCCCACCTTGACGTCAATCACGATGGCGCCGGCTCCGGCGGCGATCTTCTTGCTCATGATGCTAGACGCGATCAGGGACTCCTGATCTATGGTCCCGGTGACGTCCCGCAGCGCGTACAGCAGACCATCCGCCGGCACCAGACCCTCGGTCTGACCGATCACAGCCACTCCCACCTGCTCCACCTGCGTCCGGAACTCCTGCACGGTCATCCGGGTGCGGAACCCCGGGATGGACTCGAGTTTGTCGATCGTCCCACCGGTATGGCCGAGACCCCTGCCACTCATCTTTGCGAACGGAAGTCCACAGGCGGCCACGAGCGGCGCGAGCACAAGCGTGACCTTGTCGCCCACTCCTCCCGTGGAGTGCTTGTCGGCCACCAGCGATCCGACCGCAGAGAGATCCACTGTGTCGCCACTCGCCACCATGGCTCGGGTGAGGGCGACGGTCTCCTCCCGGTCGAGGCCACGGAAGCACACCGCCATCAGCCATGCGGCCATCTGGTAATCGGGCAGTCGCCCGGCGACGTACTCCGCCACGAGCCAGTCGATCTTCGCGGCGCCGTGGGTCTCGCCTCTGCGTTTGGCGGCGATCAGGTCGACGGCGCGTGGAGTGAGCACCCGTCAGCCCCCGTGCCAGTGGGCCAGCAGGGCTTGGATCAGCACACTCACGCGGGCCGCGGAGCCGATCGATGCCTCGAGCACCCGCACGTGAACGGGCGCGGACGCCGCGACAGCTTCGTCGATCGCACCGGCCGCGTTAGTGATCACCGTCAGCACGGCCGTTCCCAGACCGTCGTCGGCGGCGGCCTGGAGTTCGATCGCGGTCGACATGCCCACAACGTCGCCCCCGAGCGCGTGAAACACCGCGACCTCGGCCGCGGTCTCGTACTGCGGGCCGGGCACTGCTACATACGTTACCTGCCTGATCCCGGCGGCGCCCTCTTTGTCGCTGCCGGCGTGCGCGCGCCGCAGGACTTCGACCAGACCATCGGGTGTGGCCGGCAGCACGCGCGGTGAGCCGTCCGCGAGCGCGGACTGACAATCGAGCACGCGGGTCACTACCGCTACCTCCCCAACCCCAGCATCGGGCCGCAGGCTTCCCGACGCGTTGGTAAGTATGAGGTAGCGCACACCCCAGCGAGCAAGGGTGCGCACCGGGAGTCCGATCTCACCCGCGTCCGCTCCCTCATACCCGTGTATCCGCCCCCGCAGGAACGCGACCTGATTCCGGGACTCTCCGCGGACGTCGAGGCGGCCGATGTGCCCAGGCGCCGAGACACTGCGCCAATGGGGGACCTGGTCGTAGTCGAGCCCCACGCGGGCGGCCGGTGCCCCTTGCGCTGCGGCGCCGAAGATCTCCGCCACGCTATCGAGTCCGGACCCGAGGATCATCGCGACACGAGGAGCTTCGCCGAGTCGCATCCGTAGGAAGGCGGCCGCCTCGTCGGCATCGGGCGCCCGCACGCGACTGGGCCGGCCAGGGCGCGCCGCCGCCATGCCGGGATACGCTCGCCACCCGTTCTCCGGGTTCAGATGTTCGAACGGCCTGCCACCGAGAGGGGGCTGCTCGCCGGTGAGTTGGGCGAAGACGGTCGCGCCCGTGTCCGACATGTAGCCCTCATATGCCGCCTCGGGGGTCCCGCGTGGTCGGGGATAGTAGAGCAGCGGCACGTACTCGCGGGTGTGATCGGTACCTACTGTGGTGGGGTCCACCCCGTGATCGGCCGTCATGAGCAGCCGGTCGTCGGGCGCAAGAAGGTCGAGAATGGCGGGTAGCACCCGATCCACGGCGGTCAGGCCCGCAGCGAAGCCCTCCACGTCGTTGCGATGGCCCCAGGCCATGTCGAAATCCACCAGGTTGGTGAATATAAGCCCTTCTCGGCGGCTCCCGAGCAGGTCTAGTACCACCGCCAGGTTCTCGTCGTTCGAGGCCACCTTGATCTCTTCACTGACCCCCCTGCCGGCGAAGATCTGGTGGATCTTGCCCACCCCTGTGACCTCCACCCCGCGCTCGGTCAGCAGGTCGAGATACGTAGGGCTCGGCGGGGCGAGCGAGAAGTCCTTCCGGTCGGCGGTGCGCACGAACGCCCCCGGCCGGCCGGTGAAAGGGCGGGCGATGACCCGTGCCACCGCATGAGGTCCCGCGAGGATCTCCCGCGCGATCATACAGTAGCGGTAGAGTTCCTTGAGTGGGATCACTTCGACATGGCAGGCGATCTGGAACACGCTGTCGGCCGACGTGTAGACGATGGGCTTCGCTGTGGCCACGTGCTCCTCGCCGAGCTCGGCGATGATCTCTGTGCCAGAGGCGGCCTTGTTACCGAGCACATCGCGCCCGATCCGCTCTCGGAACGGCCCCAGTACCTCTTCGGGAAAACCATCGGCATAGGTCGGGAAGGGTTGCTCGGTGACCACCCCCATGTGCTCCCAGTGGCCATTGGTGGTGTCCTTGCCCGCGGAGAGCTCGGTCAGCCTGCCCGGAAGAGCGAGGGGACGAGCAACCGGCGGGACCCCGCGCAGGGGGTGGAGATTCCCGAGGCCGAGTGTGCGTAGGTTCGGGAGGTCAAGGTCGACCAGGCGGGAGAGATTCCCCAGCGTATCGGCGCCCACGTCGCCGAAGGCGGCTGCGTCGGGCAGCTCGCCCGCGCCGACCCCGTCCAGCATCAGAAGGAGAAAACGAGCCACGCGCGCCCTACCCGGCATGAGCCCGGGGATGGGCCTCGTCGTAGACCCGCCGCAACCGTCCCCGACTGACGTGCGTGTACAGTTGAGTGGTGGAGAGATCGACGTGCCCCAGCATCTCCTGCACCGCCCTCAGATCGGCTCCGCCTTCCACCAGATGGGTTGCGAACGAGTGTCGGAGCGTGTGGATGGACACGGTGTCCGGGAGACCGGCTTCCCGAGCATATCGCTTCACGATCAGATGCAGCCCCTGCCGCGTTAGCGATCTCCCCCGGGAGTTCAAGATGAGGACCGGCGGTTTCATCGCGCCGGGCGGGCCCAGGAAAGGCCGCCCGCGCTGTAGGTAGGCCAGCACGGCCTCCACGCCCTTTCGCCCCAAAGGGACCACACGCTCCTTGTCGCCTTTGCCGATGGCCCGAACGAACCCGACTTCCAGGTCGACATCCTGCAGACGCAGGGAGAGAAGCTCCGAGGCACGCAGGCCCGCCCCATAGAGCACCTCGAGAGCGGCCCGGTCGCGCAATCCGCGCGGAGTGGCCGGAGGCCGGGTCAGAAGTCGCTCCACCTGGGACACGCTGAGTACCGACGGCAACGGCGAATCGAGACGGGGTGCCACCAGTCGGGCGGAAGGGTCGTGAGACAGACGTCCCGACGTGGCCAGATATCGGTAGAACGCCCGGATGGCGGCAGTCTTGCGGGCCCGGGTCGCCGGCCGCCACGACTGCGCCCCGAGAAAGCCGCGAAGGTGCTCCACGCACGCCTCCTCCACGCTGATGCCGGGGCCGGAGAGGTACTCGGCCAGCTGGAGAAGATCTCGCCTGTACGCCGCCACCGTCTGGTCGGCCAGACCTCTCTCCAGGCGCTGCGTCGTCAGGAACTCCTCGACAGCCGGGGGCGTGGATGGGGCCTGACCGGTCATCACTCGTATTCGAACGGCAGTATGCTCTCGAGGGGGAAGTAGGGGCTGCCGATGGCCTCGGCCACTTGGCTGTTTGTGACCTTACCTTCCGTCACGTTGACGCCCTTGGCGAGAGCGGGATCGTCTCTGGCGGCCGCAGCCAGCCCTTTGTCGGCGAGTGCGAGCACAAAGGGCAGGGTGACGTTCGTAAGCGCGAGCGTCGAGGTTATCGGGACCGCCCCCGGCATGTTCCCCACGCAGTAATGCACCACGCCGCACTCGACGTAGGTGGGATCGGAGTGAGTGGTCATCCGTGAGGTCTCGAAGCACCCTCCCTGGTCGATACTGATGTCTACGATGACCGAGCCCGGCTGCATGGCTTTCACCAACTCCCGGGAAACGAGTCTAGGGGCGCGCGCGCCCGGCATCAGGACTGCGCCGATCACCAGATCGGCGCGGCTGACCTGCTCCTCGATGACCATCCGGTTGCTCATGAGGGCCTCCACTCCGGGGAGATATCGCTCGGCTTCGACCAGCCGTTCGATGCGGATATCGAGCAGCGAGATGCGCGCGTGCATGCCCAACGCTATCTGCGCCGCGTTCGTGCCGGCGGTGCCCGCCCCCAAGACCACCACCCGAGCGGCCGCGACGCCGGGCACCCCCCCGAGGAGGATTCCCTTTCCGCCGTTCAAACGTGAGAGGAAATAGGCTCCCGCGATGGGCGCCAAACGCCCAGCCACCTCACTCATCGGCGTCAGGAGGGGCAGCACGCCCGGCACCGTCTCCACCGTCTCATAGGCGACACAGCTCGCTCCACTCTCGATCAGCCCCTGCGTCAGCGCCGGGTTGGGCGCCAGATGCAAATAGGTGAACAGGACATGGTGAGGGCGCAGGCGCAGGTATTCGGGCTCAAGGGGCTCTTTGACCTTCAGCAGCAGCGTCGCCTGCTCGAACACCTCATCGGCGCTCTCGGCGATGGTCGAGCCCGCGGCCACATAGGTCTCGTCGGCGAAGGCCGATCCTGCGCCGGCCCCGCGCTGCACCAGCACCGAATGGCCTCGCGCCACCAGCTCGCGGGCCCCGGCCGGCGTCAGCGAGACACGATACTCGTCGGCCTTGATCTCCCTTAGTACTCCCACGCGCATGGCTACTATTCCTTCTTGTTCAGGTCGCCGGACGCCTCCGCCTCAAGACATCGCTCGACCAACAAGAGCGTGGCGAGGCTTTTTGAGTCGGGAACTTCCTCTGGGCCCCCCAAGAGCGCGGAGAGACTGCGCGTTACCAGGGTGATGTCCTCGTCTGACTCTGGTTCCGCCGCCACAGACTGCAGATCCCGAGCGAGGAAGGCGTGCATCTCCTCGCGCACGAACCCCGGGGAAGAGAAGAACGAGCCTAACCGGTCCCAGCGGCCGGCGACCAACCCTGCCTCCTCGCGCAGCTCGCGCATCGCCGTCTGCAGCGGTTCCTCCCCGGGCTCGAGAGTGCCGGCGGGCAACTCGAGCAGCCATTGGCCGACGGCGTGACGGTACTGCCTGACCAGCGTGACATATCCGTGCGCGTCGAGTGCGGCGATGACCACAGCCCCGGGATGATCAACGACTTCGCGCACGACGATCTGTCCGTCCGGGAGACGCACATCGTCGACTCGCACGGTGACCACCCGTCCTCGGTGGACGATGCGAGAGGCCACGACCTCGGGCCGGATGTCGGTCGAGTCGGTCACGTCACGAGCCGGCATGGGCGTACTCCGGAGCTTTGCGCACCAACACTTCTACCAGCCGGACGAGCCGTTCGAGATCGTCCAGAGAGATGTGCTCGTCGGGAGTGTGCACGTGGGTCATACCACAATCGAAGTTGACCGTCGGGAGGCCCCGAGCATTGAACACGTTGGCATCGGAACCGCCACCACTGGCAAGGATGCGCGATTCAAGACCCAGTTCGGCCACGGCTGCCTTGGCCAGCCGTACGACGGGGGATCGAGGAGCCAACGCGAACGCCCGATACCCGTGGACCATGTCGATGTCCACATCCACACCTATCTCGGCGGCCCCCCGCTGCAGGGCATCGACGATGCCCGCGGCGACATGGGCCAGTTTGGCCTCGTCATGGCTGCGACACTCCGCCCGCACCACGCAGAGGTCGGGCACGATGTTCTGCGCACTGCCCCCCTCGATCACCCCGACATTGGCGGTGGTCTCGTCGTCGATACGTCCCAAGTGCATCGAGGCGATGGCCCGCGCGGCCGCCTCGATGGCGCTCCTGCCCCGCTCGGGCTCCAGCCCGGCGTGGGCCGCCACGCCCCTGAAGGTGGCCACGATGGACTGCTGGCTGGGCGCGCGGACAGTGATGCCACCTACCGCGCCGGCGGCATCGAACACGGCGGCGAAGGAGCCACCCAGCAGCTCTTTGGCCACGTGCTTGGCTCCGACGACGCCGACTTCCTCCGCCACAGTGAACACCATGTCATAGGTGGGAAAAGACTCCCCCGAGCTGACTAGGCGCTCGGTGGCCACCAGCATGGCGGCTACCGCGGCCTTGTTGTCGGCTCCGAGGATGGTGTCCATCGCGTTGGAGAAGACGCCGTTGTGGAGAACGGGCTCGATCTCTGCAGAGGGAGCCACGGTGTCGAGATGGGCTCCCAGAAGGATCGCGGCGGTTTCGCTCTCCCCAGAGACCCGACAGCACAGGTTCCCGCACGTCCCCCCGATCGCCGATGCGGCCTCGTCCTCGCACACCGCGAGCCCGAGGGCCTCGAGGAATACAGCTACACGGTCGGCCACCCCCCTCTC
Organism: uncultured Gaiellales bacterium; assembly: GCA_964504825.1. GTDB lineage: Bacteria > Actinomycetota > Thermoleophilia > RBG-16-64-13 > RBG-16-64-13 > JAJZQZ01. Next base: position 1,375 of record CAZDGO010000090.1, on the reverse strand, counting down.
ACGCAGCGAGGGGCTGGGAATCGCCGCGAGCTCGGCGAAGACCGCCGCGACGCGATCCCGCACCGGAGGCAGGTCCGGCAGGTCCCTCAATCGCCCACCTCGACCAGAGCAGTCTCGGTTGCCTCGGGTTGGCCGACCTGTTCCCTGCGTGCGACGCGATAGGCGATAGCCGCTCCCACGAAATCCCGGAAAAGGGGCTGCGGACGCGTCGGCCTGCTCTTGAACTCGGGATGGAACTGCGAGGCCACGAACCAGGGGTGATCCGCCAGCTCGACGATCTCAACGAGGCGCTCGTCGGGCGTGACTCCGCTCACGATCAATCCTGCTTCCACCAGCCGACCCCGAAACACGTTGTTGACCTCGTAGCGGTGTCGGTGCCGCTCATATACCACCTCGTCCTGATAGGCGGCGAACGCTTTCGTGCCCGGCAACACCTTCGTGGGAGAGGCCCCCAGTCGCATGGTGCCCCCTTTGTCCTCCACGTCCTTCTGCTCCGGCAGCAGGTCTATGACCGGATAGGGAGTATCCAGGTCGAACTCGGAGCTGTTGGCCTGGACCAGGCCGCTCACGTGCCGGGCGAACTCCACAACCGCCACCTGCAGGCCCAAACAGATGCCCAGGAAGGGGACCTTGCCCTCTCGAGCGTACTCCACCGACATGATCTTGCCCTCGATGCCTCGCACCCCGAAGCCGCCCGGCACGAGGATCCCATCGGAAGCCTCGAGTTGCGAGCGAATCTCCTCGGGGCGCAGGGTCTCGGCGTCCACCCAGACGATCTCGACGTGCCGGCCGTGGTGGATGCCGGAGTGCCGCAGGGCTTCGACCACGCTGAGGTAGGCATCCGGCAGCTGCACGTACTTACCCACCAGAGCGATGCGCACGATCCCGGACCGTGCCTGCAACTTCTTGACCAACTCGTTCCACTCCGACAAGTCGAGAGGGCCGACCTGCAACTCGAGTTTCTCGACGACGAGGTCGTCCAGCCCCTCCTCGCGCAGGTTGAGGGGCACGTAGTACACGTCGGGAGCGTCCACGGCGGCTATTACCGCGCGGCACTCCACGTCGGTGAACAGCGCTATCTTTTCTTTCAGCTCCCGGCTGATCGGCCGATCGCAGCGGCACACGATGATGTCGGGCTGGATACCGATCTCACGCAGCTCGTTAACACTGTGCTGCGTAGGCTTGGTCTTGAGCTCGGCCGAAGCGTTGAGGTAGGGAATCAACGTCACGTGAAGATAGAGGACGTTCTTGCGGCCGACATCATTGCGGAACTGCCGTATGGCTTCCAGGAAGGGAAGGCTCTCGATGTCGCCCACCGTGCCACCGATCTCGCTGATCACCACGTCGACCTCGGGGTTGCGCGCGACCCGGGCTA
>CAZDGO010000089.1:0-7911 GCA_964504825.1 uncultured Gaiellales bacterium | reverse complement strand
CCACCTCCAGAATCAAGCACGATTCCGCCCGCTTCGCCGGAATTGACATCACCATCCGACACACTAAGCGCACTCGCCACGGTGAGCGCGCGGTCGAGTAGTGCTACTGCTCCCTCCTGATCACCAGGGATCAGGTGCGCGTAAACGTCGAGGGTGATGCTCGGCTTCGAGTGCCCAAGCATCTTGCTGATCAGATCGATGCGCACGCCTAGCGAGAGCATGAGCGACACGAATGCATGCCGGAGGTCGTGGAACCGGATCGCGGGTAGACCGAGGGTGGCGAGCAGCGGCTTGAACTTGCGTTCGGTGATGTGGAACCCGTTGAGCGGTTGGCCGAATCCATCGGTGAAGACGTAGCTCGCCGGGATGATCTCGTGACCCAGTTCCCGCCGATGGCGGGTCGCCTGCCATTCGGCGTGCTCCCCAAGTACGGACACGAGGGTGGGGGAGAGCTTGATCTGGCGCAGGCCGGCTCTCGTCTTGGGGGATCCTCGCGACCAGCCGCCGTCGAGGCGAGATAGGGTCGCGTTGACGTCGAGCCAGCCGGAGTCGAGGTTGATGTCCTGCCACCGCAGGGCCAGCATCTCGCCCTGCCGCAGGCCGGTGTGCAGGGCCATTCGGTAGAGAGTGCCGAGCTCGGTCCCCTTCGTGGCCTCGATGATGCGCCGCGATTGCTCGGGCATCAGCACGAGCATCGGCCGCTCGACCGGCCTGGGCCGTTCGATCTCCGTTACGACGTTGTGTGGCACCAGGCGCTTTCGGCGCGCAGCATCGAGGGCGCCATGCAGCACCACATGCAGCTGCGCAATGGACGCACCCGAGAGACCCTTCGCCCGCATCTGACCGTAGAGACGGTCTAGGTCATCGACAGTCAGCCTGTCTAGCTTCACTTCCCCGAGGGCGGGAACGATGTGGTGGTCAATGAGCCCGCGGTAGCGCTGGACAGTCCGAGGCTTGAGATTGCGACGTACCGCGACGTCATCGAGCCAAGCCGGCAGGTGATCGGCGAGCGTCTTTGGCGGGCCGGCGACGTACGCGCCGTGTGACTTGTCAGCCACGGTGGCGTTGAGCCGCCGAGCTACTTCTTCCCGCTTGCCTCCGTACAGGTAGTAGCGCTTGCCGTCAGAGCCCGTATAGGACGCTTGCCAGCGGCCATCCCGTCGACGGCTAATCGAGCCCTCACCCCGCCCGCGTCGGCTCATGGTCTCCACCCGAGTAGATCCGCTGCTGTAGGTAGGCTTCGAGGTCGCGATGGAGAACCCGCACGCTCCCGCCAATTCGTATGGCCTTCAAGTCCTTCGACCTCACGAGGCGGTAGGCGGAGGACCGGCTCAAGCTGAGCAGGGTCGCCACCTCCGGTATCCGGTAGGCGATGGGTGCGACCGATAGGGACTCGTGAGACATCTGTGGCCGATGCTAGCGCCGTGGCTTGGTGGCGCCGGCGGGATGGCGAGGCCTCCGTCAGCCGCGAACGGGGGACGTCACGCTCAAAGAGGCACCCGCCCTGCGCGTGGAGTGCTTCTCGCTCCGCAGGATGCAGGCATACACGTCGCGCGTACGCGATGACCACGTACCGGAAGCGGGGATCCGAGGAGCGCCTCGCCAATCCGGCCCTTCGATCAGCTACGCTTAGGGTTACCATCCTTCTTCATCTTTCCGGGCTTCGGCCCCGGCTTGCCACTCGACTCGCGACGGTAGCGGGCAACCTCGTCGGCCGACACATACCAGTCACGGCCTAGGCGCCTGGCCCGCAGCCGCTTCTTAGCAATCTGTTGGCGTAGGGTGGCCGCGGTCACGCCCAACAGGACAGCCGCCTCCGCAAGCTTCATGCGGGCCATTCTCTACGCTCCTGGGAGGGCCAGGGCCGCTAGGCGGCCCAAGACACCCGCTGGTGCGCCCGGCGCGCGATGTCTGCCACTTCAACGGCGAAGCGGATGACCGCCGATCGGTCTTGCCCAGTCAGCACACACACCGGCTCCCGATAGCCGGCTACACGCTCATGGCTAATGCAGTGACGGTGGCGGTTGGTCCGGCTCGACGGTCGGGAACGGCTTACCTTGTAGCCGAGCTCTTTCAGGTAGGCGACGGCCTCTCTCTCGGTCATGCCGGCACCGCCTCAGCATCCGCGCGGAGGCGCTCACAGTCAGAGCAGCCGCACGTGTCGTCGTAGCAGGGGAGGTCCGGTACTCCGAACAGGTGACAGGTCGGGCAGTCAATGCCGGCATCGGGGAGCATCACAGCATCCATCAGGACACCGCCAGCACGTCAGAATTGGCCTCGTACCAGCTAGCGCGATAGAAGCGCTCCCGGTCAAAGCGACCGTTGTCGCCGGCCAGCACATCTGCGACAGCTCGGATGCAGGCTCGATGCTGCGCCACCCTGGCACGTGCTACCGCGTCGGGAGTGCCGACACTGAACACGGGCGTAGAGCCTTGGAGAGCGTCGGCCAGTTTCACGTAGTCCTTGCGAGTCATCGGGTACTCCTTGTCGGGAAGTTCCTAGACCCATAGTCTACTACGCAGCGTAGATAACTGTCAAGCGTGCAGTACGCACAGTACGAACGGTCTACGGGGCGCCACTTAGGGGACGTGCCAATGCAATGCATTCCCTCGCTAGGTGTGCACCAGGCCCGGAATTACCGTCCGGTGGCGGGGAGAGTCCCGCAAGCGCCGCCGGAGCTCAGACCGAATGTGCACTCCGCTACCGGCGTCGGAATCACGCACGATTCACTCAGCTGCGGCCTAATTGACACACTCAGCCCTCACACTCACGGCCCCCGCTGCGACCGCTCGTGGCGAACCCCCCCCCATCGCCCCTGCGCGCTCGCCACGAGCGTCACGAATTGGCGTGTACCGCCATGGTCCCGCGACGCACGTTTCGAGACCTACCGCTCCGAAAACCCGTCACGTCCGCGACGCCAGGTCGCTGCGAAACGCGCACGTCGCGCACGCCTCGTAGCGCGTAACGCCCGTCACGCGCCTCGCAGCGAATCGCCACGGCGGGGGAGCGAGGCGAACGTCACGAGGCGTGCCGAGGCGCGGCGGGCATGCAAAAGAACGCCCCGGTCACGGAGGGGCTGGCTACGTGACCGGGGCGTTCTTTCACGGCGCCTGGCTCGGCGGCCGTGAGCTATGGGAAGGGTTCTGAAAATAGGCGAGTTGAGGGAGGCCCAAAACGCCGCTAGGGGCGGAGAGTCAGAGTGCTACCGCCCCCCCCCCTCTTGAGGCGGTATCTGGGGCGGGGCGGAAAGTGCAGAATCGCGTCAGGCGACGATGCCGAACTTGGCTCGCAGATAGGCGGCTTTAGCCTCGATAGAGTCAGTCAGGGTGGGGTACCGATCTGCGGAGCGGTGGGCCACTTCGAGCATATCGGGCGCCCGTTCCGTCACGTACTCACGCGCTTGGCGCTCGTCATAGTCCTCCTTGCGCATTGCCCTCCATCGCAAATCGAAGATGAGGCAGTCGTACTTGCCGATGTTCCGCTCGATGTAGACGTCGTACTCGCGCCATGGATAACCGCTGGGGTCATTGGTGATGCCGGGGTGGATGGCCTGTGGCTCGCTGGGGTCATCCAGGGGCATGAAGGCGCGCTCGACGGTATCGAGGTCGATGAGGGGGGTGTCTTGCTTGATCGAGTACGTGCCGATCAGCTCGCGGGTGGAGACGGGTCGCGTGAACGGATCCGGCGTCCCGACCGAGCGACCCTTGTACGCAGCCGCTTGGCGGAATGCTTCGGCGAACACATCGTCATCGGTCCATTCGCCGTCCGCGATCTTGTCGGCGTTCTGGCGCTGGGTGCGCACCATGTTTTCGTAGTTGGCGGTTAGTTGCCTGAGTGATTTTGCCAAGGGTATGACCTTCCTAGTGCGTGCGTGACAGGACCGTTGTTGCATAGACTGCGAAGTGTGGGTGCGTTACACGATGCACGGCTGAGAATCGTCCGCGCCAATGAACACCTGAGAAACCTTGATCGCAGGATCAAACGCTGGACCAAAGCGCATCCGATAAGCGTCATCCAGGAGGACGATCCCCAGACCGGATGGCACGTCCTCCGGGGGGAGCCACTCCCAGATCCGCCGGACCAGTGGGGAGTCGTCGTCGGGGACCTGATAAACAACCTGCGCTCGGCGTTGGAGTATCTCGTCGTTCAGCTCGTGCTCGCCAACGATGGCACGCCAGATCGCGGTCACGCATTTCCGATCTTCACCAAGCCCGTCCCCCGCGACTTCGCCAAGCGTGTCCGAGGCATCCATCCAGATGCCGTGGCGCTGATCGAACAGATGCAGCCGTACCACAGAGGGGACCGCTCTCAGGATGAGCCCCTTGCGAAGCTCCAATGGTTGAGCAACGTAGACAAGCACCACCGTATCCATGCAGCGAGGATCCTGTCGGCGCCGTTCAATACGAGATGGGTAAAGATCACGACGATGGAGGACGTTGAGGTCGCGGAGGTCGGCGAGTTCGGCATCACGGCCGGCACTGGCCTTCCGATAGGTGATACAGAACTGTTCAGCGTTCGCTATGTGCCCGCCGACCTGAAGATCCACATGGACATGCATCAGGACGTTCCCGTTGAGATAGCGTTCGGCGACGCCCAAGGTGGCTGGGTACCGATGGCTGAGATCGAGGGTCTGATCGTTGAAGTGCGGGCCGTTATTGAGACTCTGAAACCGTTCACCGCCAAGAGTTCGTAGAGACATCACTGCAACTGCGCGCTCCTCTTCGTGATGGCGTCGGACGGGCCGGTGGCGGGAAGGGATCATCTGTTACAGGCGCGTGATTCCGGCGGACGCCAGCGCTTCGGCAACCAAGGCTTCGACCTCGGAATCGGTCAGCCTCTTGGGCGGTGCCGCTCCTTCTAGACGGGCGGCGCGGATCGAGACTTCGCCAGCCTTGTTCAAGAGCCTGACCGCTGCGCTTCGGGGCGGATGGCGTCCTCATGCCGCCACCCGCGCCTTGTACCAGCCCGAGCCCTTGACCGCGCCCCAATGCGAGCGGACGGTGTTGAGGTCGAAATCCTTGTCGCCCCACCACTCGTGTGCTGCGAATGCTTCGACCGCTCGTCGGGCCTCGTCATAGTCGAAGTTGTCTTCGAGCATCAGCTTGGCGTGCCGCAGCTGGATGATCGGATCGCCGATGGAGTCCCAATCGCGCCCGGTGACTTCGAGGAACATGCGAACTAGATCGTCGGCCCGACACTCGATCTCCCCGGCGTCGATGGCTTCCCGGCGTGCGGCAGCCTCGGAGAGCAGGCGCCGATTCTTGCCCTCAAGCGATGCAACGTGATTGCTCGATAGGTCAATCGAGAATCGGATGAGTCCGGACATTCCGCGCCCAAACACGGGCATGCCCCGTAGGAAACCGGGGACGTTGGAGTAAATGTCCTCGGAGGCACGCTGCACGGATCGACGGGCCGAGAACGTGGTACTCGAATGGAGGCCAAGGGCATCGTGTAGGTGACGGAGCGTGACATCTACCTTGCCGTTGGCACGGCGCGCAGGATGCTGGAGTTGTCCCTTGAGCCACAGCCACAGCCCGCGACCCTCGTGTAGTTCGCGGTAGGCTCCCGCATCCACCCACCATCCCTTATCGCCTTCGAGGATGCAGTCCCACAGATATGCTCCTGGCCGGAACACGATGAGGTACTGATCATCCACGGTGTTGCCGGGACGACGAACCAGATCGACTCGCTGCCCGATCACCGTCCTCTCCACGACACTTCGCCGACGAATCTTCCCCTTCGTACTGATGATCGGGTCGTCCAGTTCGGTGCCGGGAATGTCGAGCCGCGTGTCACCAAGGATCTCGATCGAGCGAGCAGTCACGGCCCGACCCGCAGGGTCGTTGTCGCGGCCTATGGGCTTGTGGAATGCAGCGATGGTCGCGACGACGATTCCGTCGACGACATGGATAGTGCCATTCTCGTCGGGCGCACTGAAATGCGGTCGGACTAGGGTCACGTCATCGGACGGCCACGGGTGCCTCTCGACGGCATGGCGAGCAAGGGTACAGGCGGCGAAGAGGGAATCTCGGTCTGTAGCAGACGCTAGTTGACTACCCGAGATGGCCGACACAATGAGGGCGGGCAAGGCGTTGGTGCGGGGTGCCTCCCAGAGGGTGATCTGTTGCCCGGCGCCTAGTCGCTCAGGGAACCACGGCTGCTGCTGATACGCCTTCGGGACTAGGAGGCCACCGAAGTCTGGAGCCGCCAGCGGTTCGGTTGGAGCCGCCAGCGGTTCGGTTGGAGCCGCCAGCGGTTCGGTTGGGAGCACGGCGATACGTCCGTTTGTACTCCCTTCTTGTTCTTCCTTAGGTCGATGTGCCCCCACTTCGTGGGATGCACTCATCGACGCTGGATGCTCCTTCGTTCCTCGAAGAAGGTAGTCATCCATAGAAGGTGTGTTGCTCTCAGAACTTCTAGGGAGTAGAGACCTATTTACTTCCGCCGCCAATTTCCGCGCGCTCATCGCGCTAGCCACGCCACGGCAGCCATCGGCGCCACCATGACGGTCGACGGCGCCGTTGATACAGGCCAGCGTCCCGCAACCAGCGTCTTGCCGTTCGAGGATGGACGCCGAACTCGCGGGCCAGGCTTTGGAGGGTGGGGCGCTCGCGCTGGAGCGAGGCGAGCACAGAGGGAGCGGGTCTTGTGACCCTTCGATATGCCACGGGGAGAAGCTCCTGATCGGCAGGGGAGCGGCGCCCGGCGCTCAAACCCTGAGGTGCGCGCTAGCCATGCGCACTGGGATGTCCTATTGTTGTGTCATACATTGTAACACAGCGGGACGGCAGTAGAAATGATCCCCACCAAGGCGCGCTTCGCCGCCGCCTGGGTCCCCGGCCTACAACATGACATCGACCGCGATGAGGGGCTAGCGATCGGGTTTAGGTGGCTACTACAGGCTGAGCGCGAGTACGGCGGTCGCGGCATCGTCGTGATGTACGCCAAACGAATGGTGCACAACGCCGCGCCATTGCAGATCGCGGCCAGACGTTGGCAGTTTGTATCGCCGCGATCGCAAAGCCCGCACGGGACCGGCCCCGTCCTCGCCATATGGCCGCCGGATGGCCGGACATTGGAATTGGCCGAGCAGCTCGCCTTCGGGACCGCACTATGCGTGATCCCCGGAAGCCTGTTTGACGTCTCAGCCTGGGTGCAGCGGACAGGAGCGGAGTGCCTGGTCGAGGGATTCCCGACCGAGGAGTCGCCGAGCTTGCCAGCCGAAGTGAAGAAGAGCCTAGATAGCATTCTGAGGTTCGGCGGGCACAACAACTTCCTCGGAGGTGGCGAGAAGGAGATCACGATCCGTAGCCTGCGGGAGATCGCCCGCAAACTCCGAGCGCCTACACGCGGGGCCATTGAGACATACCTGCGCGCGAGCGGCGAAACCCGATCCGATGGCGTCGAGCGCGCTGGGAAGTGGTACTCCGAGATTTTGGAGGGCAAGCGCCATCGCGACTACCGCGGGCGGATCATTCACTAGGCACGGATAGGATTGATCTGAGCACCACAAAGGATGCGTCGCATCTCGCCGTCCAGCCGGTTGGTATTCCTCGCAGTGGCCTTGGCCGTGTTCGTGTCATCCCTAGCAGGGCTGGCGAGGCTGGGCACCCCGAGCGGCACCGCGGTTGCGTCGCAGAGCGCAAAGTCCATCACCGCGTCGCCGACGCACTCACCATCCGAGCCATCTGACTCGACCCCGTTCATCACTACCTCGCCCAGCCCGAGCAACGTAGCGACCGGCACTCCAGTACCGGCCACGACTTCCTCGCCAGCGCCGAGCACCAAGCCCGCTTCCTCGCCGTCGCCCTCCGCGACCGCGTCCACGGGACAGCTCCCTCTCGCCGAGCTGTTGACCATCCTGCCGACCGCTCCAGAACAACGGGCAGGCTACGACCGCTCTCTGTTTCG
>CAZDGO010000088.1:0-7970 GCA_964504825.1 uncultured Gaiellales bacterium | reverse complement strand
GCTGCCATCACTCCGCCGGTACGACCTTGTAGCCCCCCAGGGCGTCGCGCACCTCGTAGCCCCGGGCGACGATCGCGTCGCGCAGTCGGTCGGCGGCGGCGTAGTCCTTGGCCAGCCTACACTCGTGCCGTTCGGCAGCCATGCGCACCACGTCGTCCGGGATGTCGCTCGTCGTCTCCGCGACCGCGTCGAGGCCTAGGATATGGATCATGTTGCCGACGCCCTCGCGAATCACTCCGGCCGCGTCGGCCGACACAGACCCGGCGGCCATGGCTATGTTGACCTCCCGAGCCAATGCGAAGATCTCGCCCAAGGCCCCCGCGGTGTTGAGGTCGTCGGCCAGGGCGGCGTCGAAGGCCAGTCGCCGCTCGTCGAGGGCGCGGGCCAGTGCGCGGTCGGCCTTCCCAACGTGATCGGCCGTGAGAGTGCGATCCACGCAGTCGTCCAAGGAACGGAAGAGGTTACGCAGCCTCTCCACTTGGTGTCCGGCCTCATCCAGCAAATCACTGCTGAACTCCATGGGACTGCGATAGTGGCTTCCGACAAAGTAGCAGATGAGCACCTCGGGCTGGTATTCCTTGAGAGCTTCGCGCAGAAGGAAGATGTTGCCGACGCTCTTCGACATCTTCTCCTCGCGGGTGTTCAGCATGCCATTGTGCACCCAGAAGCGCACGAACTCACCACCCAACGCGCCTTCGGACTGGGCGACCTCGTTCTCGTGATGGGGGAAGATCAGATCGCGGCCGCCCCCGTGGATGTCGAAACCAGGCCCCAGATACTTCAGGCTCATGGCGGAGCACTCGATATGCCACCCCGGCCGCCCCGGGCCCCAGGGGCTGTCCCATGACGGCTCGCCCGCCTTCGCGCCTTTCCACAGGGCAAAATCGAGAGGATCGGTCTTCTCTTCCCCCAGGGTGATCCGCGCTCCGTGCCGCATCTCGGCCGTCTGCTGCTTGGAGAGCCGGCCGTAGGAGGCGAGACTATCCACAGCGAAGTAGACGTCGCCGCCCGCCTGATACGCATGTCCCTCAGTGACCAGTTTGCCGATCAGTTCCAGGATCTCCGGGATGTGCTCGGTGGCCCGTGGCTCCACATCCGGGCGACCCAGACCGAGCCGGCCGGTGTCGTCGACGTACGCTTCTGCATATTCGCGGGCCACGTCATTCCAAGGCCTACCCTCGGCGTTCGCCTTCTGGATGATGCGATCGTCAATATCGGTGATGTTCTCCACGAGCGTGACACGCCAGCCCAGGCTCTCGAAGTAGCGCTTGGCGACCAGGGAGAGCACATACGGCCGCGCGTTCCCCAGGTGGATGTAGTTGTAGACCGTCGGCCCACAGAAGTACATGGTCACATGGTCGGCGTCTCGGGGTGCGAAATCCCGTTTCTCCTGGCGCATCGAATCGTACAGACGGGTGACCACAGTCACGCCCTCCTCGCCGACCGCGTCACGCTTTGTTCTCCGCAAAATAGGCCAGGGCGTCGGTCAATCGAGCAAGGATGCGACTGCGACCCAAGCCCGCGATCAGGTAGAAGAGTTCTGGGCCCTGGTCGAGACCGGTGAGGGCCACTCGCAGAGGCCGGTAGATGGACTTGCCCTTGATGCCCTGGGCGGCGCAGGCCTCGGCTACACCCTTGAGAAGAGCCCGAGCATCGTCAAGACCCGGATATTCGTCTTCGAGGGCCTCGACGCGCTCGCGCGTCTTCTCCAACACGACGCCCACGGTCGCTTCTTCCAGAGCCGAGAGATCCACGGAGGCGGTCAGTACCATGTCGTCGGCGAAGACCCGAGCGAAGCGAGGCGCCTCTTCGAGCACCACCAGATTCGCCTGTATCGCGGCCGCCACCACCTCGCGCTGTCCGTCGGCGAACTCAAGACCCTCTTCGTGCAGGTAGGGACGCACCAGCTCCGCCAACTCGGTTGGAGCAAGCTCCCGCATGTAGATCCCATTGAGCCAATTGAGCTTGTCCAGATCGAAGATCGCCGGACTCTTGCTCACCCGAGACATGTCGAAGGCGTCCACCAGCTCCGACAGCAGGAACATCTCTCGTTCGTCGCCGGGATGCCAGCTGAGCAGGGCCAGGTAGTTCACCACGGCCGCCGATAGATAGCCCATGTCGCGGAACTCTCCGATGGAAGTGGCGCCATGCCGCTTGGAGAGCTTGCCGCCGTCGGGCCCATGAATGAGCGAATGGTGGCCGTAGATCGGCGCCTCTTCCCCGAGGGCGCCATAGAGCATCAGCTGCCGGGCTGTGTTCGTGATGTGATCTTCGCCCCTCACGACGTGGGTTATCTTCATGCCCGCGTCGTCGATCACGACGGCGTAGTTGTATGCGAACCCGCCGTCGGAGCGCTTTACGATGAAGTCGCCGATGACGTCGCTCGAGAACGTGATGGGTCCGTGTATGAGATCGACGAAGCTCACGTCCCCGGCCGGGACGCTGAAGCGCACGGTGGCCTCCTCGCCGGCGGCCAGACGAGCTGCGACCGTCTCCGCCGGCAGGTGCAGGCACAGCCGATCATACTTGGGCATCTGCCCCCGGGTGAGCTGCTCCTCTTTGAGGGCGTCCAGGCGCACCTGACTGCAGAAGCAGCGATACGCCGAACCCGATTCCAAGAGGCGCTCCACGCCCGCTTCGTAGAGACCGGCCCGCTCGCTCTGCCGGTATGGCCCGTAGGCACCCCCCACATCGGGCCCCTCGTCGGCCCGCAACCCCAGCCAGTGCAGATCGCGGATGATGCTCTCCTCGTGCTCCCGGCGAGAGCGCTTCAAATCGGTGTCCTCGATGCGCAGCACCATGGTGCCACCAAAATGCCGGGCGAACAGGAAGTTATACAAAGCCGTGCGGGCACTCCCTACGTGGAGGGTACCGGTCGGGCTGGGAGCGAATCTCACGCGGACGTTGCTCATGTAGCTAATGGTAACACCGCGGGGCCGCCAGTCGCGGAACCGCCGTAGTCGCCGGCGATGCCCTCGTCGCGGCGCCGCTCCAGAAGCGCCACCGACTGGGCCACGACGCCCTCTTGGCGCCCGGCGAACCCCATGCCCTCGGTGGTCGTGCCCCGAAGCCCGATCTGGCCCACGGTTACATCCAACACCTCCGCCAGACGGGCCCTCATGGCCTCTCGGTGAGGCGCGATACGCGGCTGCTCACAGACCACGACGATGTCCACGTTGGCGACCCGCCATCCTTCTCGAGCGACCAAGTCGGCGACCCGAGCGAGCAACCCCATACTGTCGGCACCCGCGAACGCGGGATCGCTGTCGGGGAAGTAATGGCCTATGTCTTCAAGACCGGCGGCCCCCAGCAGGGCATCCATGAGCGCGTGCGCCACCACGTCGGCATCACTGTGACCGCTCAGGCCGTCCCGATCCCGCACCCGCACGCCGCCCAACACCAGAGGGCGGTCTGGCGCGAATCGGTGGGCGTCGGTGCCAAGACCCACCCTGAAGTCAGACCCGCCGCTCACGACCCTCGCTCGTGGGCGGCCGCCCATTCGCGCCCGGGTGCGCGCTCGGCTGCCGAACCCCGCTGCCGAAGAAGCGTCTCGGCCACGCGCACGTCGAAGGGAGTGGTCACCTTGAGATTCTCGGAACTGCCCTCGACCACCGCCACGAGCCCACCCATCGCCTCCACCAGTGCGGCGTCGTCGGTGGCGTGGGCCAGGACATCGTCCGCCTGCTCGTAGGCGGCGACGAACGGCTTCCACAGGAAGACCTGCGGCGTGAGCGCACGCCAGAGACCGGCGCGCGCAGGCGTGGCTGTGATGAGACCCGCAGCGTCCACAGCCTTAAGGGTGTCGGTGCTGGGTAAGGCGAGTATCGCACCGGCAAGCCCGCGGCCGGCCTCGATCCGCTCCCGAAGACGACGAATCTCGGCGCAGCTCACCAACGGGCGGGCGCCATCATGGGTGCCTACAAGGTCGGCTCCGCCTCGGGCGGCGAGCGCGTGCAGTCCGTTGCGCACCGAGAGGGCCCGCTCGGATCCTCCGGCGACCACATCCACCACCACAGGGTATCGATCGCCGATCACCTCGTCCCGGCAGAACGCGACGTCTTCCGCGTTCACCACGACCACGAGCATCGTGACCTCGTCACATGAAGTCAGCGCACGCACCGTCCACTCCAGCATCGGTACCCCGAGAAGGGGGACGTACTGCTTGGGACCGCCGGCGCCCAGCCGACGCCCGTGGCCGCCGGCAGCTACTATCAGCGCGAGACGCGGCACGTCAGGAGGCGAGCTTGGTGAACACCATCTTGCCCGAGGGGTTCTGAAGCACCGAGGTCACCTCTACGGAGACCTCCTGACCCAGCTTACTGCGCCCACCCTCCACGACCACCATGGTGCCGTCGTCGAGGTAGGCCACCCCTTGGTCCTCCTCCTTACCCTCCCTGATCACCCGCACCGCCAGACTCTCGCCTGGCAGCACGACCGGCTTGAGGGCGTTCGCGAGTTCGTTCACGTTCAACACGTCGACACCCTGTATCTGCGCCAACTTGTTCAGGTTGTAGTCGGTGGTGACAATGAGTGCACCAATCTCTTTCGCCAGTTTGATGAGCTTGGCGTCGACCTCGCTCAGCCCGTGAAAATCTCTATCCGAGATCACCACGCGATCGTAGCCCTGTTGGAGCGCGGCCACGCATTCGAGGCCCCGGCGTCCCCGAGCCCGGCGTAGAGGATCGCCTGAGTCGGCGATGGATTGCAGCTCCTCCAGCACGAAATTCGGCACGACCAGGTCGCCATCGATGAAGCCCGTGGGCACGATGTCACCGATGCGGGCATCGATGATGACCGAGGTATCCAGGAGTTTGGGCACCGTCGCCTTCCCCGTGCCGGCGGGGGACGTCGTTTTCAAACCAACGACGCGGGCGATGTCCGCATTCCTCTTGAAAGCGATAAACGCGAACAGATATCCGCTGAGGACAAAGAGCAAGGGCAACAGAAACACGCCCACCACGGGTAGATCCTTCACGCTCAGACTCGCCAGGGCAGCCAACCCCAAGCCGAACACCAACCCCAAGCTGGTGATCAGGAGCGCGGCGGCACTCACCCTGGCCGTGGTGCGTTCCAGCCATTGCCCCAGACGGATGATCTGCCTACCGACTACGCCTCCGAGGACCAGACCGATCGCAGCGCCGAGTAGAATGCCGAGGCCGAGCAGGGCGAACTTGGACATACCGGAAAAGGACATACGATCAAGAATGAGGCCCAGCACCTCGTAGCCCACCACTCCACCTACAACGGTCAGTATTACTCTTACGATCGTGACCACGGATTCACCTCCTTTCCCCATTCCGAGAGAGACGCCCCCCGTGGGGGGATGACATCAGCCGGGTGCCACAGCGCTGAGCCGGCCGTGACCGCGCTTCAGCCATGGCCGCGCGTCAGCCGTGACCGCATCAGACCGGCTCGCAGGTGTGACGTCGGCACACCTCGTCGAGGACTCCCTCCAGAAAACCGAGAGCTTCCTCTTCGGGGATCTGTTTCGCATACATGAGTTCCGAAGCCAGGATCTTCTTCACCCGGCCGAGCATTTGCTTCTCCCCGGTGGAGAGTCCTTTGTCGGCATCTCGAAGCGCGAGGTTGCGCACAACATCTGCCAGCTCGAAGATGTCACCCGACTTGATCTTCTCCCGATTGTGCTTGAGACGTCGATTCCAGTTCTTAGGCATCAAGGTGGCGTCGTCGCGGAGCACGCCCATCACCTCGTCCACCATGACCTCGTCGATCACCGCCCGGATGCCGGCCCGTTCGGCATTCTCCACCGGCACCATCACGGTCATGTCGTTGTGAAGGATGCGGATAGTGAGATACTGCTTCCGCTCGCCCCGGATCTCGCGTTCCATGACTTCCAGGATCCGCCCGGCACCATGATGCGGATAGACGACTTTGTCGCCGACGTTATATTCCATGCACTCCACTAGCCGTATCGCTCCAGGAGATTAAGTTCTCTGAGGCGCAAGAAACCCTCCTTGATATCATGTGCGCGGGCGGCCCCCACACCATCGACCGAGGCGAGCTCCTCGTTGGTCGCGTTGAGGATGTCTTCAAGGTGGCCGAACGTTCCCACTAGGTTGGCGATGACTCCTTTGGGCAGCCGGGGGATCTTTCGCAAGATGCGGAAACCCCGCGGCGAAACGTGCAGCTCGAGCGCATCGACATCCTGATCGTAGCCCAGGAGCTCACCGATCTTGCCCAGGGTCAACAATTCCTCGGAATGGAGAGACCCCAGGGCGGCCGACACCTCGTCGACCGAGAGATCGGCGAAATCCGGAAGGTAGTCGAGAAACACCGCCCGCCGATCCTCGCGCACGTCGACCATGAGCTCCTCAAGCTGCATGCGGATGAGACGACCTTCGGAGCCCAGCTCGATGATATACCGCTCGATCTCTCGAGCGATCTTGAGCACCATCTCCGCCCGCTGGATCACACTCAGCATGTCATAGAGCGTGACTGCATCCTCAAACTCGAGAGCGCCGAGCGAGGTCGACACCTGGCTGAGCCGCGATTTGTACTTTTCCAGGGTTTGCAGAGCCTGGTTGGCCTTCACCAGGATCACCCGGATCTCCTCGAGCACGTAGCGGGTGCCGTCGATGTACAAGGTCACGACGTCGCGGGCCGCCGAGATGGAGATAACCAGAGCGTCGATCTGCTTGGCCACCCGCTCGGCGGTGCGATGGCGCGTGCCCGTCTCGACCGAAGGGATGGTGGGGTTGGGCATCAGCTGGATGTTGGCGTGGAGGATGCGCGAGCCATCCCGGTTGAGGATGATCGCCCCGTCCATCTTGGCGAGTTCATACACGATCATGTGCGAGATCTCGACATCGATAGAGATGCCTCCGGAGAGCAACGGACCGATGCTCTCCTCGTCCGCGAACACCAGCAGGCCCCCTGTGCGGGCCCGCACGATGTTGTCGAGCGCGTCCCGGATGGTCGTGCCGGGAGCAACAAGCTGAAGCGCCTCGGTAAGCCTCTCGCTGGTGATTAGATGCCTCCTAGCCAATGACCCCCCTCACCAGTTCGCCTATATCTCCAACCTCCTGCATGACCACGCCGGCCGGCACGGAGCGCCGCTCGCGCAGTTCTTCGGCGTTGCGGCGCGGAACCAGCACCCGCTCGAACCCGTGGCGCGCCAACTCGGCCACGCGGATGTCTCCGTTGACCACGTATCTGATCTGCCCCGTCAGGCTGACCTCGCCGAACGCGGCCACATGACCGAGAGGCCGGTCCCGAAACGCCGACGCCACCGCCAGCAGCACCGGCAGGTCGGCCGCGGGGTCGTCGACCGTCAGACCACCGGCCACGTTCACAAACGTGTCACATGCCCCGACGTCGATGCCGGCCCGGCGGGATAGCACCGCCAGCACCATGGCCAGCCTATTGTGGTCGATGCCTCGGGTGACCCGCCTGGGCATCGCCAAGCCGCTCGCCACCACCAAAGCCTGCACCTCAGCCAGAAGGCACCGGCTTCCCTCCATCGCGGCCACGACCGAGGCTCCCGCGATATCCGCCCCCTCTTCCAAGAAGAGCGAGGAAGGGTCGGGCACGCCGATGAGACCCTGCCCGGTCATCTGGAACACACCTACCTCGTTCGTGGAACCGAAGCGGTTCTTGACCGCTCTCAAGATGCGATAAGGCCTGCTGCGGTCGCCCTCGAAGGCCAGGACCGCGTCGACCATGTGCTCCAGAACCCGCGGTCCGGCCAGGTCGCCCGTCTTGGTGACGTGCCCAACAAGCACAAGGGTGATCTCCTTTTCTTTCGCCACCCGCAGCAACTGTCCTGTAACCTCGCGCACCTGAGACACCGAGCCGGGCGCCGAGTTCACCGCCTCCGACCACAGCGTCTGGATCGAATCGATCACGCACACCAGCGGGCGGTGCGTCTCCAGGCAGGCGATCACCGGCTCCAGCCGCGTTTCACCGACCAGGCTGAGCCCCTCGAACGTCGCCGAGAGTCTGCGGGCGCG
>CAZDGO010000087.1:0-8046 GCA_964504825.1 uncultured Gaiellales bacterium | reverse complement strand
GACCAAGGGTGGCAGGCTCAACGCGGCCATCTTCGAGGGCGACACTATCAATACCCCTTCGATGCTCTGCGTGGAAGACGCTCTGGACGGTTTGAAGTGGGCCGAGAGCCTCGGAGGCATGGCGGGTTTGATCGCCCGGAGCGAGGCCAACCTGGCCGCGGTCGCTGAGTGGGTCGCGCGGACCTCCTGGGTGGAGTTCCTGGCCGTTGAGCCGGCCACGCGGTCCTGCACCTCGATCTGCCTCAAGGCGGTCGACCCCTGGTTCACCGCCCTGCCGGCCGACGACCAGGCCGCCAAGTTCAAGAAGATCGTCTCGCTCCTCGACGCTGAGGGCGCGGCGTTCGACGTGGGCTCCTATCGAGATGCCCCTCCCGGGTTGCGGCTGTGGGGTGGAGCTACCGTCGAGACCACCGACCTGGAAGTGGCCTTCCCCTGGCTGGACTGGGCCTACGAGGAGATGAAGGCCGACGCGTAGCGCCCGCGCGCTCAGCCGCGGCTGCGGGTCTGGCGAAGTGGCTACCAGGCCTGCCGCTCGGGAGGCCTGCGCTCCGGAACGGTCTCGTGGGGCATGGCGTCGTCGTTCCAGGCCTGTGACACGTACAGGGCGCAGTAGCAGGCGCCGTATTCCTCTACGTCGGGAGCGCGGTAGTCGCACGGGCAGATCACGTCGCGATCCTGCTCCCGGTCGCCGGATGCCAGCCGGCACGGACAGCACATGTAGCCGTAGCGTTCCTTGTTCAGCAGCAACCCGGCCAGCAGTTCGAAGACCATGTCTAGGTCGCGGTTGAAGAAGTAGCCCTTCTTCTCGTTGACCGACTTCAGTCTCTGGTAAAGGTTGCGTACCGGGTCGCTTGTCCCCGGCCCTTGTTGAGTGGATCCCCCTGGCTCGTCGCTCACTTCTCTAGCGCCTCCTTGATCTCTTGCTCCTTGAAGCCGACGATCACCTTGGAGCCGATGACCAAGGTGGGGAAGGTGAGGCCGGGATTGAGCTGTTTGATCTCTTCGACCAGTGCCTTGCGCTCGTCGCCTGAGGTGAGATCGACTTCGGTCGCGTCATAGTCGACGTTCAGCGCCTCGAGAAAGCGCTTCGCGGTCTTGCAGTGACCACACGTGCTGAGAGCGTACACCTTCACGTGAACATGCTCGGTCATGTGGCGGGCTCCTTTCAGTTGTCCGGAGGCGGCACAGTGCGTGGCGCACATGGTCGGGGCCGTTCCGGGCGGTTGGTCGGATGTGCCTACCTCTTGGATGTGCCTACCTATCTGTCTTTCCCGAGCCTGCGCGACTCTACGCCTACAACCTCTCTAGATCCGCGGGTCTTCTGTACTCGGCTTGATGATGATGCCTTGGCGGGTCTTCCCGTTCATCTTGACCACCACCGGGTCGACGAAGGTGAGATGGCGCGTGAACTGCCGCTCCGAGACGGCCGGCTGCCGGGCCAACCAGGCCCAGTCGACGAAACCATCTCCGGCATCTTCCGACACGGTGAAGTAGCCCACCCCGAACGACGTCAGGTTCTGGAAGAAGTGGCTCCCCTGGCTCGGAGCGACTTTGATGTCTCTGAGCTCCGACTCGACGATCACACGGGCCCCGGCGATCTCATCCCAGGTGACAGGGATGCCCAGCCAGGGGTCCGCCGATCCCCAGCGCCCCACGCCGATCAGCACATACGGGCGCGCCTGGCGGGAGAGTTCAGCGTTCAACTGAGCCACCTCGCGGGCCACCTCCTGGCTGCGGGCTCGGTCAAAACGCTCGGGGTCGACGACGACGATGTCATGTATGTCGTCCACCTCTCCGTTCCCGAGGATACTCTCGCTGCTGCCGAGTAGTGTGCCGGCAGGGATGTCGGCCACGTCGAACTCGACGAATTCCCGGTAGAGGCTCATGGGCCGCATCTGCAGGAAGCCGAACTCCTTGGGTGCTCCTGCCGGTCCGGACAGGCCTACCGCGAACTCGATCTCCACCGGGGTACCCATGCCCCGGCTGCCTATCTCGAGGAGCATCCCCATGATCTCAGCCAAGGGGAAGAGATCGAACTTAAGGATGGGGGCGAACGTCACCAGGCGTACCCCGGGCCGAGAGATGCCGTCGTAGAGAGCCTCGTTCTCGGGTGAGTACGTAGAGGCCACCAGCGAGAGCGTGCCGTCCTTCTCGGCCACGTCGAGACCGAACCGGCGTTCCCAGGGAAGGAGATCGGTGCCCTCGCCGACGTCTGCCAGGTCGAGCGCCCAGAAGTCTCGCTGAGATGATTGCAGCACGTCCTCGACGGTCGACGCACTCAGGACGTGACGGGGGTAGCGGGGACAGAAGTTCTGCGCACGTTCTCCCTCCACCACGGTGCGGCCAAGACCGAGGGCGACGGCGACGATGCCGTCATCGGCTTCCATCGGGGGCGACGGATAGAAGTTGTACGACCGCGCTACGCCCGAGATGTCGGGATAGAAACGTGTCCCGTGCGTGGCTCCGACAACCTTCTGGATGATCACCCCCATCTTCTCTTCTTCCAGGCGGTATGGTGTAGCGTCCAGGTAGTGCTTGGCATGCTGGGAGAAGGTGGAGGCGTACACCCGCTTGATCGTAGTCTCCAACTGGTGGAGGCGCACGGCCAGGTCGGGATGGTCGTTCGGGATCATGAACGTGGAGTACACGCCGGCCATCGGGTGGTATTGGGAGTCCTCCAGCAGGCTAGATGAGCGGACGGCCAGCGGATAGCGGATGAGCTCCAGGAACGAGGCTAGGTCGCGTAGCACCTCGGGAGAGAAGGGAGCGGCCAAGAAACGCCCGCAGATCGCTTCGTCGGAGTCGGCGTGCATCGCGAATTCCTGCAGGTCGTTGCGCTCGAGGAACTCGTCGAACACATCGGTGCCGAGTACTACCGAGGGCGGCACAGCCACCTGGATGCCGGGAAAGCGGGTGTACATCCCGAATGTGTTGAGCAGGTGGCGCACGAAGGCCAGCGCGCGCGCTTTGCCCCCCAGTGATCCTCCTCCGATACGGGAGAAGCTGGTCGTGGTGTCGAACGTCTCGCGATCGAAGTCCGCCACGAGCGTGCGGCCACGCTCTCTGCGGTACTCCTCGATGGTGTCGATCAGGTCACGGCGCATGGCCTCGGCATCGGAGAACTGGGGTAGTTTGCGCGGGCGGAGACGGTGGGCGAGTGCGAACTCGGTGCGGGCTTTCAACCAGCGTGAGAAGTCGTTGCGACTGGCGTGATACAAGAGGCTCTCGATCGGTAGGTTCCCGAGCGCTTCCTGGAGACTGCGCAGATCGCAGGCCCGTGAGATCTCGACACCCTCGGCATTGCGGAAGATGAAGTCGCCGAAGGCGAACTGCTCGACCATGAGGTCCCTCAGGTCGTTGAGGAGCGTCCGTGACCCTTTGAGCAGGAAGCGGGCGTCGACTTCGCGGGCCAGGGCCTCGTTCTCAGGACGCCCCGACTGCAGCACGATGGGCACGTCCGGCCAGGCTGCCTTGACCATGCGGGCGAATTCCACACCGGCCATGGGGTCCAACTCCCCATGGTGGGGGAACTCGATGTCGGAGATGATGCCGAGCACATCCTCCTGATAGGTCATGAAGTACTCCCACGCCTCCTCGAACGTGGTGCACAGCAGGATCTTGGGGCGGGCCCGCATGCGCAGGATCTTGTGGGCCAGGTTGATGCCTTCGGGTATGAGCCGCTGCGAGTGCTCGATCACCTCGGTGAATATCATGGGGAGAAAGCTGGAGTAGTAGCGGATGCTGTCCTCGACCACGAGGATCACCTGGACTCCGGCCACCTCGGTGTCGCGCGCCACGTTCAGCTTGTCTTCCACGTATTTCACGATCGCCAAAAGCATGCGGGCATCGCCCTGCCACAGGAAGACGCGATCGATGTCGGCCGTGTCGTGATGCGCCATGAAGGTGGCTAGTTCGCTGGCATCATAGGCCAACACCACCACAGGGATGTCCAGGTGCTGCTCTTTGACCGCCCGAGCGAGGTCGCAGGCGTCCATGTCGCCCACGTTGATGGCGGTGATGATCAGGTTGTAGCGGGAGCTGCCCGCTGCCAGCGCGAGAGCTTCAGTGCCGCTGGAGACGTGGGCCATGCCGGTGGTGTGGTGCAGGTGCAGATCGAGGAACTCGCCCAGCATGACCTCTGACAGCTGGCCGTCCTCCTGCAGGATGAACTTGTCGTAGAGACTCGAGACCAAGATGATGTTCTCCACCCTGGCCGACATGAGGACTTCGAAGTCCTGAAAGCGGCTGCGCCCGCTGAGGGTGGTCAGGTGTTCGTCGAAGTGGGGCATGCGCTCGGTAGGATAGCAGGACGCGCGCTCTGGCTGTGCACGGCGACGGGCCGCGCGAAGCGGCCCGTCGCCGCTGAGACTCGCAGTCGGAACCCAGGTGTCGGCGACTACACCAGTCCCTGGTCGAGCATGGTGTTGGCCACCTTCAGGAATCCGGCGATGTTGGCCCCGTTGACGTAGTTGCCGGGTGTGCCGTAGGTGCCGCCGGCGTACACGCACGCTTCATGGATGCTCTTCATGATGTGCTGCAGGCGGCCGTCGACTTCTTCGCGCGGCCAGCCGAGGCGCATGCTGTTCTGGGACATCTCCAGACCCGACACCGCGACGCCGCCGGCGTTGGACGCCTTGCCCGGAGCGAAGAGTATGCCGGCGTCGATGAACTGGGCGACGCCGGCAAGGGCGGTGGGCATGTTGGCCCCTTCGGCGACCAGCTTCGCGCCGCCCTTGAGCAGGTTGGCGGCATCGACGCCGTTGATCTCGTTCTGCGTGGCGCAGGGGAAGGCGCAGTCCGCTTGGACGGTCCACAAGGGGTTGTGGCCGGCGGCCGCGTCGATGGCGGCGTACGTGGCTCCGGGATACTTGTCCGTGTACTCCTTGATCCGCCCGCGGCGCGCGTTCTTGAGATCCATGACGAACGCGAGCTTGCCGGCGTCGATGCCCTCCTCGTCATAAATGAAGCCGCTCGAGTCGGACATGGTGACCGGCTTGGCGCCCAACTGGATGAGCTTCTCGACGGCGTACTGAGCGACGTTACCGGAGCCGGAGACCAGACACGTCTTCCCTTCCAAGGTCTCGCCTTTGGTGGCCAACATCTCGGCCGCAAAGTAGACGGTGCCGTAGCCCGTAGCTTCCGGCCGGATGAGGGACCCACCCCAGTTAAGGCCCTTGCCGGTGAACACCCCAGTGAACTCGTTGCGCAACTTCTTGTACTGACCGAATAGGAATCCGATCTCGCGAGCGCCCACGCCGATGTCTCCCGCAGGCACGTCGGTATTGGAACCGATATAGCGGAACAACTCCGCCATGAAGCTCTGACAGAAACGCATGACGTCGTTGTCGCTCTTGCCCTTGGGGTCGAAGTCCGAGCCGCCTTTGGCGCCACCCATGGGCAGCGTTGTGAGCGAGTTCTTGAAGACCTGCTCGAAGGCGAGGAACTTCATGATGCCCAGGTTGACAGAGGGGTGGAAACGCAGACCACCTTTATAAGGACCGATCGCGCTGTTCATCTGCACGCGGAATCCGCGGTTGATCTGGACCTCTCCGCTGTCGTCCAGCCAGGGCACGCGGAACATGACGACCCGTTCGGGCTCGACCATGCGCTCGAGGATCTTGGCGGCCCGGTACTCCGGGTGTCGTTCGAGCACGATGGAGAGGGAGTCCAGAACCTCCTGGACCGCCTGATGGAACTCCGGCTCGGCCGGGTTCTTGACCTTGACCTGGGCCATCAATGACTCGACGTAGCCCTGCATATCCCGCCTCCAATGCTCGGTGACTGTGCGCCGTACTCGCGGCCACGCATACTGCGGAAGCCCACGTGGAGGGCGACGCCGACAGCGCGGCCGCGGGATGTTCGCGGTCAATCTGATGATATGCCCCTGGGAGGACGGGGTCTAGTGTGGCAATCACCGCAAGAACCCGCCTTGAATTGTGAATACGTCTACATGAGGATGCCGGCAGCGCGAAGCCTTGGCCGCCAGGACGCATCGGCCGGCGCGATGCTATTTCCCAATATGAGCTCTAAAGTAGACGGCCCGCAACGGCGATACTCTCTACACGTGAATGTTCGGAAGGTGCGGTATCACGTGGGAGGCCACAGTGGGAGTAGTCAGTTGAAGTCCTCGCTAGGCACCAGGATCCTTGTTCTGGTTCTCGGTCCCGTCGTGGTTGTCATCGGGGTACTCGGCGTGTGGTCGTACCGCGCGGAGCGCACGGAGGTCATGTCAAGTACGCTCCATAGCGCCGAGGACTACGCCGAGATGGTGAACAACACCCTGCTTGCGGCCATGCTGAATCAGAGTCCGGCTGCGATGACCCGGCTTGTGGAGGGCATGGCTGGGTCAAGCCAGGTTTCCGGAATCGCCATCTATACGGCCGAGAAGCAACCGGCGTTTCAGACCACCACTGCGCTCCTTCCCGCCGAAGGAATAGCTGTCCTTGCAACCCGTAGTGAGTGGGTAGGTGAAGAGACGGTCGACGGTCAGCCCGTCTACCGCGTTCTTCGGCCGATCACCACTTCGACGGAATGCTACGAGTGCCACCAGAAATCGGATGCTATCGCGGGTGTGATCCAGGTGGACTTGTCGCTCAAGCACGGCTATGAGCGGATCGCCGGCAAGCGGAACCAGGCGCTGAGGGATGGAGCCATTCTGATCGGCGTCATCACGCTCGTCATCTGGGTCTTCATGTCTCGGGCTATTGTGCGCCCGCTGCGGGTGATGGCCGAGCGTGCGGGGCGCATTGCGGCCGGGGATCTATCGGAGCGGGTCCCGCCCGGTGGTTCTGGAGAGATCGGTGAGTTGGCGACCAGCTTCAATGCCATGGCCGACGAACTCGAGCGCCGCATCTCCGACCTCGAGGACGCGAGAGAGAAACTCGAGATGTCTATCCTCCGGGTGGCCGACGCTCTGAGCTCGGCCCTGGACATGTCGAGCATCATCCAGATACTCATTTCCGAATCTCTGAGCGTTGGCAAATTTGAGTTGGGCGTGGTGGCGCTGGTCGATGGGTCTACATATGACCACGCTCTGCCTCCCTCGACTGAAGTCGATGCCGAGCTGCGCAAGGCCGAGCGGGCGACGGCGTTCGAAGCGCTGTGTGCCCGACTCCAGCAGATTAACCCCTTGTTGCCGGCTTTCTCCGCCACACGCGCTCTGTACGGATCGGCGGACGTCGGTGTCGATGAGCTCGGCCTGGATCCGATCTGGGAGACGGTCCTCATGGTGCCGATGTTCTCCGAGGGGCAGTTCATGGGTCAGCTGGTGTTGGTGGCGCGCGGCCATGTCATCCTGAGCACTTCCCAGCGACGAGCGCTCGAGTTCTTGAGTACTCAGGGGGCCACGGCCGTTTCCCGGAGCTACCTGCATGAACGCACGCGCGAGATGGCTATCACCGACGGTCTCACGGGGCTGTTCGATCACCGCCATTTTTACGAAACACTGGAGATCGAGATGGCGCGGGCAGCCCGCTACGGTCTGGTACTGAGTCTGGTGCTGCTGGACATCGACCATTTCAAGGATTACAACGATCGGGTCGGTCACCGGGGTGGAGATCTGCTCCTGCGCCGGCTGGCTACCGTGCTCCGGGGGGTCGCACGGGAGACCGACATAGTGGCCCGCTACGGAGGCGAGGAGTTCGCGGTGATCTTGCCTCACACCAGCCTGGCCGATTCCATGGTGCTGGCCGAGCGCATCCGCGTCGCCGTGGAGCAGGAGCCCTTCCCGCAGGCCTCCGGTCAACAGCTCGGCCGGGTGACGGTATCGCTGGGGGTGGCTATGCGGCCGGACGACGCCGATACGGTCGAGGGACTGGTAGAGGCGGCCGACAAAGCGCTCTTCGCGGCCAAGGCTCGGGGCAGGAACCTGGTGGTCGCATACGACCAGATGCCTGTAGACGAAGCGCCGGAAACCCCGCCGGTTCGCTGATGGCGCGCGTCGGCCAAGCGCTCCTGGGGCCCCCACGCCGGCGGGCTCGCACACGCCGTACTAAAGGGGCCGTGCGCGCATGTCGAATACTGTGGAGATGCCAGAGCACATGACAG
>CAZDGO010000086.1:0-8061 GCA_964504825.1 uncultured Gaiellales bacterium | reverse complement strand
CCTACACCAGCCGAACAACCGCCCGTGCGATCATCATGAACACCGAGCCGGCCACAACCGTCGCGATGAGACTCCGCGTGCGCACGGCTACCAGTGTCGTGGGCACCGCCACCATCAGTTCCAGGTTGTCCAGGCCGAGGGCGAGCTTCCCGCCTGGCGCCAGCACAAGTGGCACCACGAACGCGGCCAATACGGCTACCGGGAACCCCTCGAAGAAGTGGATGAGCCGGGGGGGCAACCGACGGCTCGAAAGCGCGAGAAGCGGAAGCACACGTGGAATATAGGTGACCATCCCCATCGCCGCGAACAACGCGAGCAGCCTCACGTGGCCTCCTCATGGCCGGGCGCATTCTGACGCGGCCGCGCCGTGGTCACGAAGAGCAGGCCGACCGCGCTGGCCAGCAACGTGGCAGGGATCACGGCGCCGGTGCCCATCCCGAGCAGCCGCAAGATAAGGGCCACCGCTCCTCCAGTCACGGCCACCGCCACTTCGCGACGCCCGTGCAACTGCAAGGCCAGCAACCCCAGAAACATGGCCACTAGCGCGTAGCCGAGGCCGAAACGGGCGGGGTCGCCGATGCGGCTCGCCGCCGCTACGCCCAACGCCGACCCGGCCACCCAGGCGAGTTGCGCGGTCCCCTGCAGTCCGGCGACGAACCCAAAGGGCAGGATTCCGCCCGCGCCGGGATCGATCGGCCCGCCTGCGGCGCCGCGGGTCCGCACGATCCGCGAGATCACCACGAAGCTCTCGTCGGTCAGCTCCGCGGCCAGCCAGGCGAGGCGGCCGCGGCCCATGCGCTGCAGTCGGGGCGACAGCGCGGACGCATAGAGGACGTGGCGTAGGTTCACCAGAAACGTCGTGGCAATGAGGGCGGCCGCGGTTGCCCCGTCCGCAAGCAGAGAGACGGCGATAAACTGGGCCGAACCCGCGTACACGATCACCGACATGGCCACCACCGCCCATCCCGGCACACCGGCCGACACGCCGAGCACTCCGTACGCGATACCGATCGGCATGTAGCCGAAGACGATGGGCAGGGCCTCGCGGGCGCCCCGCGCGGGAGACAATGGCCCAGACCCGATCACCAACACCTCCTCGGCCTTACTCGGACGTGCCCTTGTCCTTGCGGTGAACACCGGTGCGTTGTAGCGCGAAGGAAGAAACAGTATAGAGATAACCGTGGGCGTAAAGCGGACCCCTCCCCCTGCCGATAGGGAATATGTCGCGGCCCGCTACTTCTCGCCCGCGGCGTGGAGTATGTGGAATGACCGTTCAGCTCTCCCGCAGCCGGCCCTCTCTCGCCTGATCGAGGGCCCTGCCGGGCACGGGGGACGGTCCGGAAACGTGGAGGCCTACATGTACCAGCCCGACGTGGGCGCGTTACTTCATCAGTTGATCGCCTGCGGGGGCTCCGACCTGCATATCAAAGTGGGGGGCCCTCCGCGCCTCCGCATCGACGGCGAGATGGAGATCGTCGAAGGGGCCGAGGCGCTACGGCCCGATGACACCCAGGAGATGATACTCGGCCTCCTCAACACGGCACAGCGCAAGGAGTTCGAAGAGGAGCACGAGCTCGACTTCGCCCACTCCGTCCCTGGCCTATCCCGCTTCCGAGTGAACGTCTTCTACCAGAGAGGGACCATCGGATCGGTCTTCCGCACGATCCCACTACGCATACCCACCGCGGAGGAACTCGGTCTCCCGCCGATCATCCTCGACCTCGCCATGAAACCACGGGGACTCGTGCTCGTGACAGGTCCCACCGGCTCGGGGAAGTCGACCACCCTCGCAGCCATGGTCGACCATGTCAACAAGAATCGGAAGTGCCACATCATGACCATCGAGGACCCGATCGAGTTCCTTCATCGGGACCAGCTCGCCTTGGTGAACCAGCGGGAAGTGGGAGCCGATACCAAGAGCTTCGCTCAGGCTCTAAAAAGGGTGTTGCGGCAGGATCCTGACGTCATCCTGCTCGGCGAGATGCGCGACCTGGAGACGATCTCAGCCGCCTGCACGGCGGCCGAGACCGGCCATCTGGTGTTCGGCACGCTGCATACGACCTCGGCGCCCTCGACGATCGACCGCATCATAGATGTCTTTCCGCCCCATCAGCAAGAACAGATCCGCATGCAGCTCTCCATCGGCCTGCAGGGCGTGATCTGCCAAACGCTCCTTCCCCGGGTCGGCGGCGGCCGGATCGCGGCCCACGAGATCATGGTCTGCCTGCCTTCCATCGCCAACCTGATCCGCGAAGCTAAGACCCACCAGATGCTCACCATCATCCAATCCGGGGCACGGTTCGGCATGCATACCCTCGACCAGCAGTTGTCGGAGATAGTGCGCGCGGGACTGGTCACCTACGACGACGCGATCACGAAAGCCCAGGATCCAGTGACCTTCGAAGCCCAGGTGGGCCAGTTCAAGGGCAAACAACCCGAACAGGGAGCCTGGGGCGCGGGCGGCGGGGCGGGCGCGGGACGCCCGATGGGAACAGGCGGCATGCAGAGTCAGCAACCGATGACGCGGCGGTGACCTCAGGGCTCGTTTCAGAATGACGCGAGCCATTAGGGAACGAGCAGCAGCGGCACAGGCAGCCGGTGGGCGACCCGGTCACTCACGCTGCCGACCAGGATGCCGTGCAGTTCCCCCAGGCCCCGCTTGCCCATGACGACCACGTCGGCGCCCAAGACCCGGGCCTGCTCGACGATGACCTCGGAGGCGGCTCCCACCACGACTTTGGTCTCGACTCCCACGCCCGCTTCGCGGAACACCGCTTCAGCCGCCGCCAGGGCATCGCGGCCCAGCTCCTCGATGTAGTCCTCGACGATGTCCTCGCCAATGCCCGCTACCATCACGAGGGACTGCGGCACCGCGACCGCGGTGAGAAGGATCACCTCGGCCCCGGCTTCGCGGGCCATGACAGCCGCCAGCCGAGCCGCCTTGAGCGCGCGTTCCGAACCGTCGGTTGGAACCAGCATCCGCCGGAACATGACTCACACCTCCGTGCCACCTCGACCGAAGAACACAACCGTCAGGTGGAGGATACCGGGCTCGAACCGGCGACCTCCGCCGTGCAAAGGCGGCGCTCTCCCAACTGAGCTAATCCCCCACGGCTCCATAAGCACTGCGTGTTTCGCCACCATGCTACCATGACCGCTGCGAGGTTCGTTCCCACCACGGCGGGCTTTCTTACGCTAAAG
The DNA here is from genome assembly GCA_964504825.1 of uncultured Gaiellales bacterium. Taxonomy (GTDB): domain Bacteria; phylum Actinomycetota; class Thermoleophilia; order RBG-16-64-13; family RBG-16-64-13; genus JAJZQZ01. Next base: position 4,860 of record CAZDGO010000086.1, on the reverse strand, counting down.
TTAGGCGGGCATCCCGCTGATGGAGACTGGGCTGGAATTCGCGTCCGGACGGTGGAGGTTCATGGCTCGCGGCGAACAAGCGCTCGCCGGCAGGTCGGGTACGGCTCGTGTGGGTTCGTGCGACTGCCCCTGGCACCTCGGGTCGGCCCGATGAACTCCCTACGCCGACGGTTCCGCGACCTCCGCATCTCGAACAAGATCATCCTGCCTCTATTCCTCGTCATGTTGGCTGCTGTGGTCGTCATCGCCCCCCTCACCAGTCACTGGGTCGGGCACCACTACGAGATCATGGCCCACGACAAACTGATCGACAACCAACGCGCCGTGGAGATGCTCATCGAATCATGGGGCAGTGACATCAAGACCACCGTGTCGCACATCGCCGACGAGGCCGAGAGTATGACGACCGACTCACCTATGCTCTTGCGGGCCGCCCTCCAATCGGAGCTCGATCGCAGCCGTCTCGACTACGTCTCGGTAAGCCTGCCCGACGGTAAGGTGATCAGCAAAGGCATCGAGCTAGAACGATCCGCGAACCCCGCCACCCCCGTACGGTTTGTCCACACCTCCAAGGGATGGGCGGTCGAAGCCACAGCGGAAGCAGACAGCAAGGCTGGAGCACCAATGATTGTGAGCGGCGGGAAGCTGCTCTCCGACAACTACCTCGGACAACTGTGTAAGGCGGCCGGCGACTACATGACGGTGGCCGTCACTCTTGGTGGCGAGGTCATCGGGACATCGCAAAGGGGCGCCGCCGGCCAGTGCAACGGGTGCCACCGAACGCTCGGCGTCAACCTGAGTGGGGACCCGACGGCGGCGCCTAGGGTGACTCAGGCGGAGATAAAGGGGGCACCGTACATGCTGCTCCACGCCCCGTTCCGGGTCGACGGGCAGGCGTTCGGCACGTATACCGTCCTCCTCTCACTCGACGCGATGGAGGCCCAACAGCGCGCAACCACCTTCTATATATATGGAGCGGGGCTCCTTATCTTTCTGCTGATATTCGGAATTGAGCTGTTCGTCGGCCGCTCGATCACCCGGCCCATCGGCCGCCTGGCCCAGGTTAGCAAGGAGATCGCAGGCGGCAACTTCTCCCGGCAGATCGACGTGACCACTAACGACGAGGTCGGGCAGCTTGCGAGCTCGATGGCTACCATGACCCAACACTTGTCGGGCCAACTCCGCGAGCTGGGTCTACTCCACCAGGTCAGCATGGCCGCAAACACCTCGCTGGAGCTCGACCATGTCCTCGACACCCTCCTCCAGAACGCGATGAAGGTGCTCGACGCAGACGGCGGCTCGGTCATGCTGCTCGACCACTCCCGGAGCTATCTCGAGGTCAAAGTGGCCTACGACCGCATGGCGCCGGACATCATGGAGAAGCGGGTCGAGCTCGACAACGGCCCTGCAGGCTGGGTGATCCGGCACCGGCGGCCCCTCCTCCTGCCGAACGATGTCGACGAGCAGGCCGAGGTGGGCGTGATGGTCCATCCCGAGATCACTTCGAGCCTGAGCGTACCGATCGAAACCCGCGAAGGCGTCCTCGGGGTGCTCAACCTCAACATCCTCGCCCCAGGTCGCCGTTTCGACCAACACGCCGTCACGTTCGCGCGCACATTGGCCAACAACACCGCGATGGCCATCGACAACTCCCGCCACCACCAGGAGATCGATCTTCTCTACAGCGGACTCATCCGGGCGCTTGCCGGCACGATCGATGCCAAAGACCGCTACACCTACGGTCACTCGGAGATGGTGGTCCGGTACGCCCGCCTCATCGGCAGGCGCATGGGCTTCGAGGGTCCGGCCCTCGCGGCACTGGAGACGTCGGCCTACCTGCACGACATCGGGAAGATCGGCGTCCGCGACACCCTACTGACCAAACCGGGCCCGCTCACTCACATCGAGCGGCGCGCTGTCGAGACCCACCCCGTAGTCGGAGCGCAGATCCTGGAGAAGGTCGTGTTCCCCTGGCCGGTCACAGACGCCGTGCGCCACCACCACGAGCGTTGGGACGGCAAGGGCTACCCCCACGGCATCGCGGGAGACGACATCCCGTTCAACGCCCGTATACTCTCCGTGGCGGACTCATTCGACGCCATGACCTCCAATCGGCCGTACCGGCTGGGCAGGACCCTGGATGACGCGATCGAGGAACTCCTGAGCTGCTCGGGCAGCCAGTTCGACCCGCACGTCGTTACAGTGTTCCTCGACGTCTTGGACCAAGCCGAAGCCACGCTTGTCACCGCCTCGAACGAGTTTCCCGTCTCTCACGGACTGCACCACTCCGCGAAATGAGTTCCTTTTAGGATGCCGCATCGTGCGGGCGGAGCGCGATGGGTGCGACCGGGGCCGCCGCGTCGGGCTGGTGCCCTGTGGCGGCCAAGGCTTCGCTTGAAACGAGCCCCAAGGGGAGTGGGGGAGGTGGTGGGCCTGCGTGGAGTCGAACCACGGACCTCATCCTTATCAGGGATGCGCTCTAACCAACTGAGCTACAGGCCCACGCGGACGTGTAGTTTACCCCCAAACCCGGGCATGTCAAGGAATACGACTCCGACGCGACCGAGCCGAGGCGGCACCGGCCGAACCAGAAGCCCGGAAGCGGCGGCCGGGCATAGAGCGGCGAGGCTTGGCAGCCCGGGGGTGATTCGGGTAAGCTCAAGATGTAGCGGACGCTGAGGCCGGTGAGGCATATGGAAGGCTTCGACAAGATGGTGATCCACGGTGTCAGTTTCGACGTGGCGAGCAAGCAACCGATCGTTTTGCTCAAGTCGGAAGAGACCGACCGCTACCTGCCTATTTGGATCGGGAGTCCGGAGGCGGCCGCCATCCTGGTCAAATTGCAGAACGCGGAGTTCCCGCGACCCATGACCCACGATCTGCTCACCAACGTGCTCGGCTCCTTGTCGGCCAAGCTGGAGCGGGTGCTGGTGACCGAACTCAAGGACAACACCTTCTACGCGGTGCTGCGTCTCACAACCGAGGGACGGCAGATCGACATCGACTCCCGGCCTTCCGACGCCATCGCCCTGGCGGTACGCACCGAGGCGCCCATCTTCGCCTCGCACGAACTGCTTGAGTCGAACGGCATCGAGCTCGACCGAGAGCCCGACCAGGTCGACGACGTCATGGCCGAGTTCCGCGACTTCCTCGACCAGGTTTCTCCCGAGGATTTCTGATCAACGGCGGGCGTGCCGCTGATCACGACTGAGCGCGCTCGCCCACCTCGCCTTTCACGACGTCCAGGATGACCGTGTAGATCGTACGCAGACCGTCGTCGCTAAGAGGGCCGCGGTTCGATCGGGAGAGAAAGGTGAGCACCCAGTCTTCTTGGGCCGGGTCGAGGAAACCGATGCCCTGGCCGGCCTTATACTCTTTTAGCTTCTCCACCAGCTTGATGCGTTGGTTCAGCGCATCCAGGATCTTGCGATCGGTGTCGGAGATCTGCTCTCGGTACTGCTTGATCACCGGGTCTGTGGCATTCACATGATTCTCCCTCGTTGTTGCTCCCTGAGCGGGCGGCATAGGCTACCCCAATCGGAGACGCTTCGCCACCAGCGACGGCGGGGTATAGTAGGCGACGGACCACGATCCATCGACGCACGACCTCGGCGCTCGTCGGCCGAAACCGGACGGGAGGCACACGCGACATGGGCCAAGCGCTCACCGAGATCACCGATGCCAACTTTGAGACCACCGTACTGAAGGCCGCGACGCCGGTGCTGGTCGATTTTTGGGCGCCGTGGTGCGGACCCTGTCGCACGATGGGGCCTGTACTCGAGGAATTCGCCCGCGAGCACGGTGAGGCCATGGAAGTGGGTAAGCTCAACGTGGATGACAACAAGCCCATCGCCGCACGCTACGACATCCTGTCCATCCCCACCCTACTGCTGTTCCACCATGGCACGGTACAGAAGAAGCTCATAGGCGCACTACCGAAGAAGCGCCTGGAAGAAGAGCTGCGTCCCTGGCTGGAGGGCTGACATGTGTGAGGCACACGCATACCTCGCCACCGCTGCCGGGCAGAAGAAGGTCATGGAGAACGTCGTGCGGATAGCCCCCGACGGCGAAGAACTCGTGCTCACAGACCTCTTCGGCGACGAAGTGCGTCTCCGCGCTCGCATCCTGGAGATCGCCTTGCTCGACAACAAGATCTACCTCGAGGGCACCGACCCCGATCGCTCGTAGTCGGCACACGCAGCCACGAAACGTCGTGTCCCCATAGGGCACGACGCCAGGTGCATGAGCACCCTTGAACAAAGCAGAGTACTGGTGGCTGCCCCTTCGAGTTGCCTCGCCGGCCACCCTTCGCCTTCCACGCTCAGGGGGAAACCACGCGACGCCGGAGCCTCCATCTCGGCGTCGGCCGCGACCCACCCGGTGACGGTCTCCCCGGCGCCTAACAGAAGCGTATCCCGTTCGGCGCGCACCGACAGGTACGCCGGCTCGTCCAGGTCACCGAGCAGCTCGCCATCGGCGGATAAGACCCCCGCGAGCTCGTGTGTGCGCCCCAAGGGGTCCTGGAGGCGGCGCAGAAAGTAGAGCATCCCCCCGCCCAACGCGAGGGTGGGCAGGCCCTCGGCCACGCGCACGCGCATCTCGCGCATGAGGCTGAAGTTCCCGGCCAGTTCGGGGAGAGTCTCTTGCCAGAGATGCCCGGCGACGACCAGGCCGGCGGTGCCCACCGGGAGGCCGCCGTCACCTGCCAGATCCAAGCGCCGCACGCGGGCTCCCGCGGCCCGCAACGCATCGATCGAGTCGCGACTCCAGGCGGTGAACCCGCGACCCGCGGCCAGCGCCACCAGGGGGCCGGCCTCTCTCCGTTCTGGCGGTGACGTGCCCCCGGCAAGAAAGCCGCGC
>CAZDGO010000085.1:0-8100 GCA_964504825.1 uncultured Gaiellales bacterium | reverse complement strand
AGGCCGAGCTGCCAGGCGTGCTTTGCCATGATGGCCTCGGAGCCCACGAACTCGGGGTGGGTATTCCGCGTCACGCTGGTGTCACACGCTGTCTTTGACCCACCCCAGCCGCAACTCGATCCCCAGGCAGCTCACGGGCTCGGAGATGGTGTCGACCGCCGACACGGGAGTTCCCAGTGCTTGAGCGAAGTCCCGGCAAGTTGGAGTGGAACCGGACGTCCTGGACGTCATCGAGCGACAGGTCGGGCTTGCGACCGCATCCCGTGACCGCAAGCGCCACGATGATAAGAACAAGTACGAGCGACCATCTGGCACACGCACCCGTGTCCCCCCGTGCACGCATATGCCAAGCCCGCGGGGCGAGTCAATCATGCCGAGCGTCATGCGCTTGAGCGGCGGTCAACCGCTTACTGCAAGCACACACCATGTCTGTCAACGGAACGCTTTTAGAGGCACCGACCTACCACTTGCGAACCCCGATGATGGCGACGTCTGCTGGCAGCTGCACCGGCGAAAACGAAGCGACATGGAGCCGATGACCCCGGAACAGGACGGTGTACTTGAAGCGCGCTTCGCCGAGCAGCCAGGAGATGCTGCGACTCTCAGCGATGACGGCGGCCTCGTCGGTTTGCTCAAGACAGCTGAGGAGTTTGCTCAAGACAGCTGAGGAATTCCTCAAGAGAAACCCTGACGGAAGAACCGAGCGCATTCACGCGCGCGAGAATCACCAGCAACACAAGCAACAGCACCACATCCACCAGTCTCTCCCCCAGTCGTTGCTAACAAGCAACTATCCTGTCTGCCGAACTTCATCGAGGCAGCTCGCCTAGTCCGCATGTTCCCCCGCTCTCATCGGAGCGGCTGCGCTTGTCGCTCCGATCTGTGTGGAGATAGGCAGACCCTATATGCTGCCTACCCAACCGTCAACCACTCGACCCGGCAAGCACCGCGGTTATCTGCATTGTCGACTGCTCACCGGGACCGGCTGCCAGGCCGGCATGGCGTACCGCAACAGCCAGGTCGACGTGCGCGTGGTCGCCGACACCGTCGATATCTTAGCCGAGGGTGAACTCATCCGCACCCACAGGGCCAGGCCCGACCCGCAGAAAGAGTACGGTGGCTATGCGAGTCCCGGGGACGCGATCGACTCGCAGATCGACCCCCCGAGGCCCGGACGGCGTAAGTGTCTCGACCGCCTAGTCCTTCTTAGACGGCTGCCAACCGCAACATGTCTAATAACACATGTGTATATTGACATGTCTTTTTTTACATGTATACTACGGTGGCACGCTAACCTGCGACCAACAGAAGGAGAGATCATGCTTGAGTTCGATGCCGGACCGTTCTTGGAGATCGCCTCCACCCCCCTCGGATCTGCACTCTGGGGATTCCTGCAAGAGAAGGAGATGCTGATCCGTCTGGAGACGGCTACCTACTTGAAGCGTCCTGCCTTGGAAGCGGTACAGGAGCAACTGCTGGAGAGATTCGGAGACGAGATCCGCGGTGACCGTTGGAAGCAGATGATTGGCCGAATGACCCGCCAGGTCATGGAGGCGCACGGCTACTTGCTTGACCAAACGGGGGTCAGGATCGGAGGTGGCGGACTGTTCACGAGCGCGGCACGATATGTGAAGAGAGGCAAATAGCTAGGAGGGATGGGAAACCGGTGGCCGCCCCCGAGTAGGCAGATACCTACCTCTGTGCCAACTTTCTCTACCTGTCACGTTCACTCCGAGGTGATCGTCGAAGGCCCAGATTGGGGTGACCTCCAGCTTGTGGAGAGGGCTTGCTCCGTACCGGATATGGCGCCGGTCGATGATCACGCTGACCGCCACCTCGTAGACCATGGGTGGGTCGAATCGCGTGCAATCGTGCACGGGTGGGCTACCATTGTGCGATTGCATTGGAACTCGGGACCCCCTCCCCCACGGTTCCTGTCGGGGCCGCCGGCCTGTCAGGGTCCTTTCGCCGGCCGGCGGTCGGTTGACGGTTCAGCTGAGACTGAAGGGCGGATACCGGTCAGTGACCAGCAAGCTCACGTACGCCTGCACCCGCAGTCCCCATCTGCCGACCCCGACCACGTAGTCGAAGAGCGCCCGTGGATAGCGGCCGGTGAAGAGGATGGCGAACCACGCGATGATGATCGCGAAGATGGCGATCACCCCAAGCACGATGAGCACGATGTAGTGGGGTATGGCCAGCAGCCACTTCACCAACGGCAGCCAGCGATTGAGATCTTCTTTGACGTCGGGGTAGTCGATCTCGAGATGCACAGCCTGCTCTTCGACGGTCGATGGATACCGATCGGTGAGCAGGGCCAGATAGGCGCAGACCCGGGCCCCGAAACGCGTGAGTTCCCGCGCGAAGTCGAACCACCACCGTGGGTAGCGCTGCCGGAACAAGATCATCAGCAGCGTCGCAGCAAAGAGGCCGGCGACGATCCCTCCGCCGGTATCCGTGGCCCGAGACACCGTTTCGCCGGTCTCTCTCACCACGGTCGCGGTCGAACTCGAGGTTGCCGAGAGCAACGACCAGATGATGGCGATCGGGATGACCCAGATCAGCCTGAAGAACGTCGACAAACGGTCAAGCTTCTCGGGGTAGTCGATGTCTAGGCGGGCTGGGTACGACTCGGACTGAGTTGCCATGAGAATGCCTCCTTCGTTCTGACAAGACCTACCAGAGTGCCTCACACACAGTGACGACGACTTTGCCTCGAGCGTGCCCCTCCCGACGCACCATTGATCAAGACCTTCTGCCCCGGCTGTAGCTTTCCTGCGTCACGAAGACCATGGAGTGCAGCGAGTGCCGATGTAGGTTACGCCTACATCCACAATCTCGTACCCGGCCTCACTCAACCTCAAGACCAGCTGCTCCTTCAGTTCGAAGCCACCATGGTCGGCGGCTATTCCCACACGCACGATGTTCCACCTCCTGCCGGCCCGCAGCGCCGGCGTCCTAAGTCTCTCGCGACCGCCCCGCCCTCTGCCCACCGATAATGGGCACCGTCGCCACCGGCATGTCGATCGTGACCAGCGTGACCGGGTGTCAGTGAGGCGTTGGGCCGCGTCGTGAACTCCGTCCGGGCTGGAAGCGCCTCTAGCAAACGTGCCGGTGCTCCACTAGTCGAAAGTCAACGAAACGATCGTCGGCAAGCGCCTTCAGGAAGACGCGCACGGCCGGCTGGGCAAACCGGACGCGACGTGAAGGGGCTGACGCAAACACTGCTCGCGAAGTGGCTGGGCTCGCGGTGACGCGGCGGGATGTGGGCGCTCGATGGGTGGCATGGGCGTGGCTCGTGGCTCGCAGAAACAAGTCCTCTGAGGTAGCGCCATCACGCAAGAGCTTGTCGCCGGGCCACCCTTGAGTGGGGCAGCCTCGGAGCCCCCTTTCCTTGTGAAACCTATTGCATATTTCTGTTGTTGCATCATAATACATCCAAAAGAGATATTTCGAATTGTATCAAAGCGTACAACCGGCCGAGTTGGCGGCTACAGCGAAGCGTTCACAAGTAGAAGGGAGGAATCGTGAAGCGAATCACCAGGCGCGAGCTCTTGGTAGGCTCTGCCGCCCTGGCATCTACACTCGTGCTCGGGCAGGGAGAAAAGGCCCTCGCCGGCATGATGGGTGGCATGGGTGGAATGGGTGGCGGGATGGGCGGCGGGATGATGGGCGGCGGGATGGGCGGTGGCGTGATCGACCCCCCAGTTGGCGCCCTGTTCAAGGACCCGCCGGTTCTCGCCAATAAGAGCGGGCAGGCAGGGGTGGTCGAGGTCAGTTTGAAAGCTGTGCGGGCGTCCGCCAACGTCAATGGTGTCTCGGCCAACCTGATGACCTACAACGGCCTCTTCCCCGGGGGCACGATCCGCGCCCGCAAAGGCGACCTGCTTCGGGTCAAGTTCGAGAACGCGCTTCCCAAGGACGGCGCTGTCAACGCTCTCGGCCATCCGATGTACAAGACCAACCTGCACACCCACGGCCTGCATGTGTCTCCGGGAGACAACGCCAACGGGACGCACAGCGACAATATGCTGGTTATGCTGAACCCGGGCGAGAGCACGGTCTACGAATACGATCTCTCGAAGCAGCCTGCAGGCACTCTCAACTTTTACCACCCCCACATCCACGGCTCGGTCACGGATCAGATGTGGGCGGGCATGGAGGGAAGCCTAGTGGTCGAAGACGAGGTGACGACGCTCGCTCCCTACGAGACACATCTCATGATGCTGAAGGACGTCTCGCTCGTGGGGAGCGAGCCGGCGCCCCACACCATGATGATGGACTACATGCACGGCCTCGAAGGCAATATCGTCATGGTGAACGGCCAGGTGAACCCCCGCCTGAACATCAGGCCGGGACAGGTGCAGCGCTGGAGGATTGTGAACGCCTGCACCGCCCGTTTCTTCCGACTGAGCCTCAGCAACCACACGATGTACATAGTGGGCACCGAGGGTGGGCTTTTGGACAAGCCCTATCCGGTGTCGGAACTCCTGCTCTCGCCGGGCGAGCGCGTGGACCTGTTGGTCAAGGCAACCAAGAGCTCGGGGTCGTACAAGTTCCTCTCCCTGCCCTACAGCCGCATGGGCATGATGGCCGGGCAGCAGGTCACCCTGGCGACGCTCACGTACGCCGGCAGCAGGCTCAACCAAACCTTGCCCGCCGTAGTGGATCCGTCCGCTAAGCGCGTCGTCATGGACACGAGCACCCTGCCCAAGAAGAGCATGTCGCTCTCCATGGGTATGGGCGCCGGCTACATCAACGGCATCACCTTCGTCGATCACGAGCACTGCTACACAGCGATGTCGGATCTCGGCTCGTGGGAGCTGTGGGAGATCACGAACGCAAGCAATATGGACCATCCTTTCCACCACCACACCAACTCAGCCCAGGTCGTCTCCATCACCGGCGGAGATTCGGGGTACGCGTCGCTTTGCACCACAACCCCGGCCTGGAAGGATGTCACCATCGTGCCAAAGTTCGGGAAGATCCAACTGCTGATGCCCGTCATGGACTACGCCGGCATGTGCATGTTCCACTGCCACATCATCGAACACGAAGACATCGGCATGATGGGCATGTGGCACATCATGGACGGCCCCATGGGGACGTAAGGCGGAGGGAAACCCGGGGCGGCTCTCGAGACTGCACCGAGCGGCGATGCAGCCTCGCGCCTGACTTGAGGGTGACATCGATCTGTGCGGCCGGAGTGGTCCACAAGTCGTCCTCCAGGTCATGCGCGCTCGAGTACGCTTGTCATATCGCGTGAGCGACTCGGTGCGACGATGTGTCATTCCGAGGGAGCCATATACTGAAATACCTCATCGAGCGGCTTGTTGAAGACCCAAGCGACCCGAAACGCCACCTCCAAAGAGGGCGAGTACTTGCGGCCCTCGAGGGGTGAGGGCTCACCACATTGTTATCTGGGGCTCCATGTTGGTGGCCGGCCTCCCGCCGGTTTGGGGTGGCTTGGGCATGGATAGGGACGCGGTGGCCATGTTCCGCTCGGAGTCGCGCTCATCGCCTCGGGACTCCTCGACCAGCGACTTCTTGATACAGGCGTGGCCGACGGACCCAGGGTCAGCCGATGCCGTCGAAGAGCGGCCCCGCTTCCTGGGTCAACTCCTTGGCAGTGGCGGCCACCAGAGCACCGAGGGATTCGGCGTCCTCCGCCGGAAACCCACCCACCAGCACCACGCCGCCGATAGGCCTCAGCACGTTGCGTCGGACTCCGAACACGGGGGCGCCCACGGCGTTCACCCCTTCCTGCACGCCGCTGAGATCGGTGCCGTAGCCCTTCTTCCGACTCTCGGCCAGCTCCGCCCGCAGGGCGGTCAGATCCAGGGGTGTGATTGTGGAGTCTCCGTAGAAGAAGTGGGGCGGACGAGCGAGCACGTCTTCCTGCTCGTCCGGAGTCAGAAAAGGCACGATGGCCTTGCCTAGCGCGCCCCAGGTGAGCGGGTACCAGCGATACCCCAGCAGGCGGACGGTGGTACCCATCCCGGCCGGCGAGTCCCGGCGGGCCACGACCGACACCCGCCGTCCCCAGATGAGCGCCAGAAAGGCTGTGGTGCCCGGACGCTCCACCAACCTGTCCAAGAACGGTTCGACCACCCGTGTGAAGTCGGCCTGTTCGAGCATCGCCCGAGAGAGGACGAGAAGGGCGGTGCCCAGTGTGTACGTCTTGGTGCGCTCGTCACGGGACACCATGCCCGCCGCGCGGTGGGTGTTGAGTAGCGCCAGTCCCTTGCTCTTATGGATGCCGAGGCCGCGGCAGATCTCCGACAGCGTGGGCGCCTCACCTTGGCGCTCGGCGAGAAAGAACAGTATCCGGTTGGCTTGGTCGACGGCCGGTACCTTCTTCGTGTAGGCATCGTTAGCCGAGTCGGGCACCGCGCCCGCCGGTCCTGTGGACGCCTGCGTCACCCGTTGTCCAGCTTCCGGCGTTCATCCGCCCGGAGCTCGCGCCGCAACAGCTTGCCCACCTTCGACTTGGGCAGCATGTCGCGGAACTCGATATAGGCGGGCACCTCGTACGCGGCCAGCCGGTCCTTGCACCAGCGCATGAGTTCCTGGGCCGCCACCCCCTGAGCGTCCTCCTTGAGCACCACGAAGGCCTTGATGCGCTCGCCGACCATTTCGTCAGGTATACCCACGCAGCACGAGCCGATCACGGCCTCGTGCTCCTGGAGGCAGGCTTCGACTTTAGAGGCGGCCACTCGGTAGCCCTTGTGCTTGATGATGTCGCAGGAGCGGTCCATGAAGAACATCCAACCCTCGCTGTCGACGCGGATGATGTCCCCCGTCCGGTACCAGAGGCGACCGTCGATCTCGACGAAGTAGAGCTCGGTCTCTTCGGGCTTGTTCCAGTACTCGCGCACCATGTGCTCCGACGACACCAGGAGCTCGCCCGAGAGTTGCTCGGGGTCCGGCTCGAGCGTGTCGGGGTCCACGAACAGCAGATCCTGCGTGGGCACCTTGCGGCCCACGCTGCCTTCGGGGGCGTCCAGCTCGATGGGGCTCAGCGCGACGCCGCCCGTCGTCTCCGTCGCGCCGTACCCCTGTAGGACGCGGCGCCCCACCGCTTCTTCCCAGCGGCGGGCTACCGCGGTGGGGAGCGCGTCGCCCGCGGAGAAGCAGTAGACCAGCGAACTCAGATCGTACTGGCCCAAGCGGTCGTGGTCCAGGATCATGCGGAACAGGGTGGGCGTGCCGAAAAAGGTCGTAGCCCGGTGCCGGGCGATGTGCTCCATGACCGCGTCCAGGTTCATCCGGGGCAGCAACACCAACGTGTCGCCCCCGAACAGGGCGCCGAAACCCACGGTCTGGCCCAGGATGTGGTAAAGCGGTGCGCCCTGGATCACTACATCGGTGCCCGCGGGGATGATCGACAGCGTATGGTCGCGCTGGACGGCGACGGCTTCCAGCAGTTTGACACCGGGGATCGGGACCCCTTTGGGGTGGCCGGTGGTCCCCCCAGTGTAGAGTATCTCGGCTGGGGCTCCGGGGATGGCTTCGAGCAGGGGGAGCGGGGGACCCGCGCGCTTGAGCAGCGCGGGAAACGAAACGGTGTCGTCCCCCGCCAGCCACTTTCCCTCGGGGATACGGTTGAACAGCTTACCCAGGGAACGTTTCCAAGCCGGGAGGAGGTCGGCCACGGTCGACACCACCACGAGTTCGAGCGCCGAGTCGTGCCGGACTTTCTCAACATAGCCGAAGTTCGTGTCCATGCAGAAGATGACTTTGGCCACGCTGTCGTTGACGATGTACTCGAGGTCTACGGGCCCGTAGAAGTGAGTCACAGGCACCGCGACCGCCTGCAAGCGCATGAGAGCGAGCCAAGCGACGAGCCACTGCGGGCAGTGCGGCATGTAGACGACCGCTCGGTCACCGGGGCGGAGCCCGCGCGCGTAGAGCGCTTGCGCCAGGCGATCCACTATCCGGTCGAGCTGCGCATACCCGAGTCTCTCCCCCAGGAAGATCACGGCCGGATGGCGCGGGTGCTGCTGGACTCCCACTCTGAAGGCTTGGTCCACGGTCTGGGTGGTGTCGAAGGTCAGGGGATCGAACACGGCGGTCTCTCCTTACATCCCGAAGTAGGCC
>CAZDGO010000084.1:0-8184 GCA_964504825.1 uncultured Gaiellales bacterium | reverse complement strand
CGCGCCGCACGCGCTTCTCAGCGGTTAGCGGCGGGCGACCGCCCGCGCGAGGTGGAAGATGCCTCCTAGTGTCCTATCAGTGGCATTCGAGCTGGAGATGGCCATGGCCCATGTGCCTGTCTTGACGGCCGAGTTGATCGAGCTTCTAGATCCCGAGCCGGACAGTCGTGTGATCGACTGCACGTTCGGCGCGGGAGGTCACGCGACCGCGGTCGCGCAGCGGCTGGGCTCCCAGGGCTTCTTCATCGGGTGCGACCGCGATCCGATCGCGCATCGATACTTCGACGAATTGCGGTCGGATCTGCGCGTCCCGGCCCGTTTCTACTCGGGCGACTTCGCGGAGAGTCTCTCCCAGATGGTCCGCGCCGGCCTCAGGGCCACTCATATCTACATGGATCTGGGTGTCAGCAGCATGCAGATAGACACCGTCGAGCGGGGCTTCTCCTACAGCTGCGACGCGCCTCTCGACATGCGCATGGACCCAACAGGCTCCCTGACGGCCGCCGACATCCTCAATAGCTGGGACGAGGGGCGTCTGGGCCGCATCTTCATGGAATACGGTGAGGAGCGCTACGCCCGCCGCATCGCGCGGGCCGTCGTTCGGCGACGTGCCAAATCCCCGTTCTCACGCACGTCGGAGCTAGTGGACACCATCAAAGAAGCCATACCTACTCCAGCAAGGTTCGGATCGCGGAATCCGGCGCGGCGCGTATTCCAGGCTCTGCGCATCGCCGTCAATGACGAACTTGCGAGCTTACGTCGGGCACTGCCGGAGGCGCTCGCGCTCTTGGAGCCGGGTGGAGTACTGGCGGCCATCAGCTTTCACTCGCTTGAAGATCGCATCGTCAAAGAGTTCTTCGTGGCTCAGGCTCATCCGTGCACTTGCCCGCCGGACTTTCCTCTGTGCGTCTGCGGCAAGCAGCCCACGATGGAGATCATGACCACCAAGCCGGTTGTTCCCGGCCCGCGGGAGCTCGAATTCAACCCTCGCTCCAGCTCGGCCAAGCTGCGGGCAGCCCGGAGGCTCTGATGGCATCAGCCGCCCGTTCATGGCAGCACCCCCGTTGGCAGTACGATGAGGATGGGTCGGAGGCCGCCCGGCGGAGCGCCGCGCGTATCGCCTCTCAGGAGAGGACGCATTCCCGGGGCGCGGTAGCAGTTCCTCGGGTGAGCAGATCTTTGTCGGCTCCGCGGGTGGCACCGGCACCGTTGCCGAGCGTACTCCCTCGGTTCCGGTGGCATAGCCTCAGGGCAGCCGGGTTCATCGTGCTGGCCGGTGTGGCGCTTCTGGCTCCGGTGAGTCTCAACATGGCCGCAACGGGCGCTGAGTATCGGTACGCGCAGCTAGAGGACCGACAGGGCGCTCTTAAGGCCGAGAGATCCGCTCTGCAGGCCAAAGTGGCCGCCCTCACAGCCCATCAGCGGGTGGAAGCCGCGGCGCAGAAGATGGGCATGGTTCCTGGACCACATTTTGAGTTTCTCGATATGGGCGCGGGTGACGGTGCAGAGGGGGTTGCCGGCTCGGCGGATAGCGGATCCGTGCGGTAGATGGGGCTCCGTCACACCAATCGGCGCTTGGGGGCCACGGTCGCCTTTGTCGTGCTCAGCTTCCTGTTGCTCAGTGGCAAGGCCGTATACCTCCAGGTCGTGCAGGCCGCGGAGCTACGCGCCGCAGCGGACCAACAGCACGTCCGGGAGGCGAAGCTACCTGCGGGACGGGGCGTCATCTACGATCGAGAGGGCGCTGAGCTGGCCGTGTCAAAACCCATGGCTTCGGTGGTGGCGAACCCGCTTCTCGTGGTCGATCCACAGGAGACCGCCGGGAGCCTTGCCACGGCGTTGAGCATGCCCGAGGCGCAGTTGCTCGCCAGGCTAACCAAGGCCGGCGGATACAGTGTCCTCGCGCGCACCGTGGAGCCCAGCGTGGCCGACCGAGCGCTGGCGCTGGGTCTGGAGGGCATCGAGGTGAGACCCACAGACAGGCGCGTATACCCCAAAGGCGTTCTTGCGCCGCAGCTTCTGGGCTGCGTGGGGGACGAAGGCCAGGGTCTTGCCGGTCTCGAACTGGAGTACCAAGCGATGCTCGCCGGGCAGCCGGGCGAGCGGGATTACATCAGGGATAACAGCGGGCGTAGCCTCGAGGTCCTCTCGGACGACGAAAGCACCGACGGACACTCGATCGTCCTTACCATCGACGAGGATATCCAGTGGCAGGCTGAGCAGGTGTTGAGCGGCGTGCTCAAGGAGTTCGGCGCAAAGAAGGCGACCGCCATCGTGCTCGACCCCCGCACTGGCGAGGTCCTGGCCATGGCGAACGCCCCGTTGTTCGACGCCAACAGTTTCGGCAACGCCGATCCCTTGGTGCAGCGCAACATGGCGGTCACCGACCAGTATGAACCGGGCTCGACGTTCAAAGTAGTCACCGTGGCGGCCGCACTCGAGCGCGGCCTCGTCACTCCGGAGACCCGGCTGGAGGTGGAGCGCAGCATCAAGGTGTGGGATAGGGTCGTGAAAGAGTCCCACTGGGAGGAACTGCCCGCGGTACGCGACCTGAGCGTGACCAATATCCTGGCACTGTCCTCGAACGTGGGCACGATCAAACTCGGAAGGAAGGTCGGAAAACTCTCGCTGGTAGACATGATCCGCCGCTTTGGGTTCACGCGGAAGACCGGCATCGACTTCCCAGGTGAGGCCGCCGGCAGCATGCTGCCGGCGGACAAGTGGTCGGGCTCCACCATCGCCAACGTGCCGATCGGGCAGGGCATCTCGGCGAGTCCCCTGCAGATGGCGGCCGCGTATGCGGCCATCGCGAACGATGGCGTCTACGTGCAGCCATATCTCGTGCAGAACGAGCACGTGAAGACACCATCTCATCGCGTGATCAGCAGCGTCGTGGCAGCCCAGTTGCGTGAGATGCTCAAGATCACCGTGTCGGATGGCACGGGGGGCGCCGCGCGCGTGCACGGGTATGTCGTGGCCGGCAAGACCGGGACGGCGGAGAAACCCAAGTTAAAGGGTCGGGGGTACGATACCGACCGGGTAGTCGCGTCCTTCATCGGGATGGTGCCGGCCGATTCCCCCCGCCTCGTCATCCTTGTGACCGTCGACGAGCCCACCACGCAGCATTTCGGCGCGGTGGTGGCGGCGCCGGCCTTTGCCCGCATCGCCGATTTCGCCCTGAAACATCTCGAGATCGCTCCCGGCGGTGCGCCGCAGTGAACCTCGGGGGGGCCTGGGGGCGCTGTGGTAGAATCGGGCACCGTGAAGCTGGCTGACCTCTTCAGGGACGTGGAGGGCTTCCGGATCCTCGGAGATCCTTCGCTCGACGTCTCTTCGCTCTCCTATCGTAGCTCCGGCGTCGGTCCCGGCCACCTGTTCTTCTGCGTCCCCGGTTTCGTGCGCGATGGGCACGAGTTCGCGCCTGAAGCGGTCTCTCGCGGCGCTGTCGCACTCTGTGTGGAGCGGGAACTCGCCGTATCGATCACTCAGGTGGTAGTGCCCTCGGTGCGTTGGGCGATGGGTCCGGTGGCGTCCTGCCTGTATGAGCATCCGAGCGCACGCCTGCCGACGATCGGCATCACCGGCACGAACGGCAAGACCACCACCGCCTTCTTGACGGCCTTTCTCTTCGCCGAAGCGGGGAGACGGCCAGGACTCCTGGGCACCGTCGAGCGACGGATGGGCGGAGTGGTGTTCCCCGCCGAACGAACCACACCGGAGCCGGTGGATATCCAGCAGGACCTGGCTTTCATGGTCGACGCGGGCGATCAAGCCGCCGTGATGGAGGTCTCGTCGCATGCACTCGACCTAGGTCGGGTCGCGGGCATCTCGTTCGCGACCGTGGCCTTCACCAATCTGACGCAGGACCATCTCGATTATCACGGCACCATGGACGCCTACTTCACCGCGAAGAGCCGCCTCTTTCTCGAACCCCGGTTCGCCAAGAACCGACCGGTATCCGTGGTGAATGTCGACGACGCTTTCGGGCGCGTCCTGGCGGAACGATTGCCCCCAGACCGTCTTCTCACAGTGTCTTGCGGCCGTGCCGAGAGCGTGCACACCCCCGATCTCGAACTCGTGGGGCTGGTCACTGACGACACGGGTCTCCACGGCACCCTGAAAGTACGCGGCCGCGCACTAGCATCCGTCATGCGGGTACAAGGGCGCCCGGTCAACCGGGGCGAAGAGTTGGAACGCCCGTTTCGCAGTATGCTTCTCGGTCGCTACAACGCCGAGAACGCGATGGTGGCGCTGGCGATCGGGGTGGGGCTCGGCCTCGACCTCGACGGCATGGTCGATTGTCTGCCCTTGTTCCCGGGCGTGCCGGGTCGCCTAGAGCGCGTGGATGCGGGGGCGCCCTTCACGGTCGTGGTGGACTACGCGCATACTCCCGATTCCGTGGAGAACGTGTTGCGCATGGCTCGGGGTGTTGCTACGGGCCGGCTGGTCACCGTGGTGGGTTGCGGTGGAGATCGGGACCGGGGAAAGCGCCCGCTGATGGGTCGCGCCGCGGAGCAAGGCTCGGACATCCTGGTGGTCACGTCGGACAATCCTCGGAGTGAAGGCCCAGAAGCCATCATCTCGGACATCGTAGCGGGGTTGGAGCACCCGATGGACGCGGTGGTGGAGGTCGATCGCCGGGCGGCTATCGGCTATGCCCTTCGGGCCGCTCGCGCCCGTGATATCGTGCTCATCCTCGGGAAGGGGCACGAGGGGGGGCAGGAGTTCGCCCACCATGTCGTGCCCTTCGACGACCGGCTTGTCGCCCGCGAGATCTTGGAGGAGCTTGCCGGGACCTGGGGGCAGAGACAGGACGGGGAGGCTCTGTGATCTCCCTCACAGCCGAGGAAGCCGCCGCCGCTCTCGAGGTGGCTCGCGTGGCACAGCCGGTATCAGGGGTGGCGACAGACACGCGGACGCTCAAGCCGGGGGACCTGTTCGTGGCCCTTCGAGGTGAGACGCATGACGGACACTCCTTTGTAGCCTCCGCCTTCGCGGCCGGAGCGAGCGGCGCTGTGGTCGAATCGGGCGCGAGCCTGTGCGCTGGAGGCAAAGGGGGGCAGGGTTCTCCGACAGAAAGGCTCTACTGCGTGCCCGACAGCCGGGTGGCCCTGGGGTCACTTGCCCGGGCCGTACGGCGTAAGTCGGCGGCGCGGGTCTTGGCGGTCACCGGCAGCGTGGGTAAGACCGGCACAAAGGATCTTCTGAGGGCCGCGGCGGAGAGATCCTGCTCAGTGATCGCCACTGAGGCAAATCAGAACAACGAGGTGGGGGTGCCCCTTACCCTTCTCCGTCTACTGCCTGAGACTGGGGTGGCGGTAGTCGAGATGGGCATGCGTGGTCGGGGTCAGATCCTGGAGCTCGGGCGCATCGCCGAGCCGGACGTCGGGCTCGTGACCAAGATAGCCCCGGTGCATCTGGAACTGGTCGGCGATCTTGCCGGCGTCGCGGCGGCCAAGGGGGAGTTGTTCGGAGCGCTGCGGCCCGGTGGTGTCGCCGTGATACCCGCAGATGAACCTCTACTCGAAGAACAGGTGGCGCGGGCCGGTCGGAGGGTGGTCCGGTATTGCTATGCCGGTTGTGCAAGCGCGGAGGTGATGGGCAGGGCGACTCACGTGAGTGAGTCTCGCTCCGTGCTTGAGATCGTCTGGCCTGAAGGTCAAGTCGAAGTAGAGGTACCTTTCTCCGGTCGTCATCGGCTGGAGAATGCGGTGGCGGCTCTGGCGGCTTGCTACGCCGCGGGTCTGCCGGTGGCCGTGTGCGCCGAGGGTCTGCCGGACGCGGTGTTCACCCCTCTGCGGGGTGACGAGTACCGGGTGGGGGATGTGGTCGTAGTAGATGACAGCTACAACGCGAACCCTACGGCGACCCGCGTGGCACTTGACGACCTGGTGCGCCGGGCACGCGGCGAGAAGGGGCGTCCGGTGGCGGTACTCGGCGACATGATGGAGTTGGGTTCCGAGAGCCGTCGGTATCATCGGGAGATCGGCGCCTATGCCGCCGCCGTGGGTGTCCGCAGTCTGATCGGCGTAGGTCCGCTCTCGGCGGCTATGGTGGACGGATTCGGGGCTGTTGGTGGAGAGCCGGCCGCGGGTCGGGGCAGGGCCGGTCTGCACATAGCCGATCTTGAATCGGGGCTGGCGCACATAGTGGCATGCATCCGCCCCGGAGACGTAGTGCTGGTCAAGGGATCGCGCTCGATGCGGCTGGAGCGGGTGGTCGCAGAATTGCGGCGGGTGGGCGCCGGTGGAGCGGTCGCCAACGACCCCGCCCTGCCCGGGGGCGCTAGATGACTCGGGTGCTTGCCGCCGGCCTGCTGGCGATGGTCCTGGCTGTTCTGGCCGGCCCGCGCTTCATCAGCTGGATCCGGACCCGCGGCATCGGTCAGCATATCCGCGAGTTGAGTCCAGAACGCCACAACGAGAAGCAAGGCACGCCGACGATGGGTGGGTTGCTGATCCTCGCCGCCGCCGCCATCACCTACGCGATCTTTGGGCGCATGACCGTCCCCGCCTTGGTCGTATTCTTTCTCACCTTCGGTTCGGGCGCTATCGGGCTCTTGGACGACCTGGCCAAGGTGCGCCGCAACCGCTCGCTCGGGCTGAGCGGCAGGGCGAAGATGGGCCTCCAAGTTCTCTTGGTGGCGGTCGTCGGGTGGCTGGCGATCTTCTACGCGGGCGTGGACACCGACGTTCACGTGCCTCTGGTGGATTGGGAGATCCACCTAGGCTCGTTCTACTTCATCGTGGCTTTCCTGCTTATTTCCGGCTTCGCTAACGCCGTGAACCTCACCGATGGACTCGACGGCCTGGCTGCCGGCACGGTGGCGATCTCTCTGTTGGCGTACACCGGCATCACGTTCCTGTCTGGGGAGCGCGACCTGGCTCTCCTTTCGGCCTGCATCATGGGTGCCTGCATCGGCTTTCTGTGGTTTAACTCCTTTCCGGCCGAGATCTTCATGGGAGACACCGGCTCGCTGGCCCTCGGCGCCGCCCTGGCGGGCCTCGCTTTGGTGACGGGAACGGAGATACTTCTCTTGCTCATCGGCGCCATATTCGTGGGCGAAGCCGTGAGCGTCATCATCCAAGTGGTGAGTTTCCGAACGCTTCACCGCCGAGTGTTCCTCATGGCACCGATCCATCACCATTTCGAGCTCAAGGACTGGTCGGAGACCAAGATCATGGTGCGCTTCTGGATCGTTGCCGTGATCTTCGCGTCCGCCGGCTTCACGATGTTCTTTGCGGACATCCGCTAGGGAGGGCGGTATGACTGCGAACAATCATGAAGTGGGCACGCGTGCGGGTGGCACAGGGCTCGCGGACACGGTTCGACGCGTCTTGGTGCTCGGCGCCGGTCGCTCGGGTGTGGCGGCAGCCTGGACTCTGCTCGACGTGGGGCGCGAAGTCATGCTCTCCGATCAGAAGTCGTCGGATCAGCTGCCGGGTCTGGTCGAAGTCGAGGCGCGCGGAGCTCATGTGCTCTCGGGGCCGCAGGACCTCGAGCAACTGACAGGTGTAGATCTGGTCGTCAAGAGCCCCGGCGTGCCCGCGGAGGCTGCCTTGGTGGCCGCCGCCCGCGCGCGCCATGTGCCCGTATGGAGCGAGGTTGAGCTCGCCTACGCGTTGCTGCCGAACGATTTCACGGCGGTCACGGGTACGAACGGCAAGACCACTACCACCGCGTTGGTGGGTCATATGTTCGCCACTGCGGGCCGGCCCGTGCGGGTGTTGGGGAACATCGGCACGGCAGTGAGTTCTGTGGTGGGCACGCTTCGCGGTGACGAAGAGTTGGTGGTGGAGCTGTCGAGTTTCCAGCTGGAAGATGTGCACGAGTTCCGCCCCGCCGCAGGGATCCTTCTCAATCTCACACCCGACCACCTTGATCGACACGGCACCATGGAGCGGTACGTGGCCTGCAAAGCGGCCCTCTTCGCGCGGCAAGGGCGGGAGGATTGGGCGGTGGTCAATGCCGGTGATCCCGCTACCGCGGGCGTGGGCCGGGAGATACTGGCGCGGGAGGACGGCCCGCGGTTGGCTTGGTTCACCACCGAGGCTGCGGTTGCGGCTCGGCTACGTGGGTCGGAGGCGGCTGTCTCGTGGCTCGAAGGCGGCCGTCTCTATCTCCACGGGTGTCGCGCCCTGACGGTCGATGAGGTGTCCCTGCGGGGGACGCACAACATGGAGA
>CAZDGO010000083.1:0-8233 GCA_964504825.1 uncultured Gaiellales bacterium | reverse complement strand
TCGTCGGTCCCAACGGAGCCGGTAAGACCACCATGCTGAATCTGATCATGGGGGTGGTCGGCATGGACGGGGGCCGCATCGTGTTCGACGGAAGCGACATCACCGGGCTCAGCGCGCACCGGCGCTGCCGCTGCGGGATAGCCCGCACCTTTCAGATCCCTCGGCCCTTCGAGGATATGACCGTCTTCGAGAATGTGTTGGTGGGAGCCACCCACGGCCGCAAGAAGTCGGAACGGGCTTCTTACGACACGTCGGCGTACGCTTTGGAGCGCACCGGGCTTCTGGCTCGCGCGAACGCTCTCGCGGGTAGTCTCACGCTCCTCGAGAGGAAGCGGCTCGAGCTTGCCCGTGCCCTGGCGACGGAGCCCCGCGTGCTTCTGCTTGACGAGATAGCGGGCGGCCTGACCGAGATGGAGGTGCAGGAATTGATCGGCACCGTCAAGGACCTGCGCTCCGAAGGCATATCCATCATCTGGATCGAGCACATCGTCCATGCGCTACTGGCCGTAGTGGATCGGCTCTTGGCGGTTGATTTCGGCCGAAAGGTCGCCGAAGGCGACCCGGAGACGGTCATCAACAGCCGCGAGGTGCAAGACGTCTACCTGGGGACCGAGGCCTGATGCCAAGGAACGAGGCCCGCGCATGAGCCTACTCGAAGTCCGCGCCGTATCCGCTCACTACGGTCCGTTTCAGGCCCTCTTCTCCCTCGATCTTACCTTGGACGAAGGCGAGACCGTCGCTGTCATCGGGGCCAACGGCGCGGGCAAGTCGACGCTGCTGAAGACCATCGCGGGCCTCCTCCCGTGCAGTGCGGGCGAGGTGCGCTTCGACGGCCAAGTGGTGCAGGGCCTACCCAGCCACCTGCGTGTGGGCGCGGGCATATCTCTCGTGCCCGAAGGCCGGCAGGTGTTTCCCAGTTTGACCGTGCACGAGAACCTTCAGGTGGGTGCATGGAGTAAGCGGCCCGGTCCGTGGTCCACGGACAAGGTCTACGAGCTCTTCCCCCTCCTCGTGAAACACCGAGATCGACTGGCCGGGAACCTCTCGGGGGGCGAGCAGCAGGCGCTGGCGATCGGGCGTGGCCTCATGGCCAACCCGCGGCTGCTGTTGCTCGATGAGGCTTCGTTGGGGTTGGCGCCCATCGTGGTCCGGCATCTCTATCAGGCGATGCCGGTCATCGTCGAGGAAGGTACTACCGTCCTTCTGGTCGAGCAGGACATCGGCCAGGCCGTCACGGTGGCGAAACGCGTGTACTGCCTACTTGAGGGGCGCGTGGCTCTGAGCGGGGCGCCGCATGAACTCACCCGAGAGCAGATCTCCGCGGCGTACTTCGGGATGCAGCGCCGATGACCTGGGCCAATCTTGTCATCCAAGGCATACTGCTCGGGGGGTTGTACGCTCTGTTCGCCTCTGGTCTGTCGCTGATCTTCGGGGTGATGAGGTTGGTGAATCTGGCCCACGGAGACCTCAGTAACGTGGCTGCCTTCCTGGCTTTGATCGTGGTCGATACGGCCGGCTGGAACCCTTTTGCCTCGCTGCTGATCGTCGTGCCACTGATGTGTGGCCTGGGCTATGTTCTGCAGCGCTACGTCCTCAATCGGATCTTGGAAAGGGGCCCCATGCCGCCCCTGCTGGTCACCTTCGGCCTCGCGATCGTCATCCAGAACCTTCTCCTGGAGACCTTCTCGGCCGACTCACAGGGCCTAGACGCCGGGCGGATCGAAGATACGGCCCTCACTATCACCAACCGCCTCGCCGTGGGTTGGCTGCCCCTGATCACCATGGGGGTGGCGGTCGCCGTCATCGTAGCTCTGCAGCTCTTTCTGGGGCGCACCCAGTTGGGCAGGGGTTTCCGGGCCACGTCGGACAATCAGAAGGCGGCTCAACTCGTGGGCATCAACAACCAGCGGCTCTATGGTCTCGCCATGGCGCTGGCCCTCGCGACCGCCGGCATCGCGGGAGTCTTCATCGGCATCCGCACGACGTTCTCGCCCGACGTGGGGTCTTTGCGTCTCATCTTCGCCTACGAGGCGGTCATCATGGGGGGGTTGGGCTCACTGTGGGGCACCTTGGTGGGAGGCATAGTACTCGGCGTAGCTCAGACCATCGGCTCGCAGATAAACCCGGGGTTCGGGGTGCTGGCGGGGCATCTGGTCTTCCTGGCCGTGCTCGCCTTTCGGCCTGAGGGGCTCTTTGCCAAACAGGTGGCCGAATGAGCGAGTCGCGGTTCAGAGTGGTCAAGTCAAACCGCGCAAACCGCATCGCTCTAGCGGTGGCAGGGTTGGTCGTCGTGGGCTTCGCCTCGGTGCCGTTGTGGGCTCAACCTAGCTTCCAGCGCACGTTGACTACATACTTATGCCTCCTGGCCCTTGCCCAGATGTGGAACCTTCTGGCCGGCTACGGCGGCCTGCTATCGGTGGGTCAGCAGGCGTACATCGGATTGGGAGCCTACGGGCTGTGGGTGTTCACGGACGGGTTCGGGCTCAACCCTTTTCTGGCCGTTCCCCTGGCCGGTTTGGCCGCCGTGGTGATCGCGCTGCCCACGTCGGTGCTGGCCTTTCGTCTCCGCGGCGGCTACTTCGCTATAGGGACCTGGGTGATCGCCGAGGCCTATCGGCTTGTCGTGACAAACGTCGATTGGGCCGGGGGTGGTTCGGGGACCACGGTCACCGGAGCGTCCCACGTGAAGATGGCCACGCGGATCCCGGCCACGTATCTCATGGCGCTCGGCGTGGCGGTCGGCTCGCTGCTACTCGTCTACCTCTTGCTGCGGTCGCGGTTGGGCTTGGCGCTGACCGCGGTGCGCGACAACGAGACCGGAGCCGAGAGCCTAGGAGTCGATGTCTCCAGAGCTAAGCGCTACGTCTATCTCATCTCGGCCTTCGGCTGCGGTTTGGCGGGCGCGGTGACCTACCTCAATCTTCTGCGGATTCAGCCCAACGCCGCCTTCAGCGTCCAGTGGACGGCCCTCATGATCTTCATCGTCGTGATCGGGGGTGTGGGCAGTATCGAGGGCCCCATCATCGGCACGATCGTGTTTCTGGCTCTACAAGAACTACTGTCCGCGCGTGGTTCCTGGTACCTTATCTTGGTGGGAGGGGTGGCCATGGTGATCACCATCTGGAATCCACGAGGAATCTGGGGTCTCATCACCAGCCACCGGCCTCTCGATCTCTTCCCGCTGAGGCGGCATCTTTGGGTTGTCGACGCCACCGCCTCGGAGGCCGTCAAGCCTAAGGGGAGTGTGGGACGTTCCGAGTGAGGAGGTATTGTGCGCGAGTTGAGTGGTGTAGTGTTCGTGAGCGCTGTCCGGACGCCCATGGGGCGGTTCGGTGGAACGCTCAAAGATGTGAAGGTCTATGACATCGCATCGTTCGCCATCCGTGAAGCCCTGCGACGGGCCGAGGTCTCGGGTGACGACGTCGACGACGCGGTCATCGCGTCGTGCCGCCAGGCAGGCAACTACGTGAACCCGGGTCGCACCGCCGCCCTCAAGGGTGGCTGCGGCACGCACGTGCCCGGTGTGACCATCAACAAGGCGTGTCCGGCCGGCATGAAGGCCACGAGCATCGCGACCATGCTGATCCAGGTGGGTCAGGCCGATGTGGTGCTCTGTGGTGGCATGGAGAGCATGTCGACGATCCCGCACCTGATCCGTGGCTACCGCTGGCAGGGGTTCCGCCTGGGTCCCGTACAGCTCGAAGATGGCTGGAGCGACGCCGACGACCCGGTGGCCGGAGTCAGCATGGGCATGACCGCCGAGAACTTGGTGGAGAAGTACGGCCTGGCCCGTGAAGACCTCGATGTTTTTGCGGCCGGCAGCCACCAAAAAGCGGCTGCGGCCCAGAAGAACGGCTGGTTCGACGCAGAGGTCACTCCGGTGGTGATCCCCGCAAAGGGCAAGACGCCTGAGGTGGTCTTCGACAAGGACGAATCGATCCGTTACGAGGTCGACGCCGCCGCGATGGGCAAGTTGAGGCCGGTGTTCAAGGACGAGGGGGTGATCACCGCGGGCAACTCGTGCGGAATGACCGACGGCGCCGCCTTCATGGTGGCCATGTCTCGAGAAGAGGCGGCCCGTCGTGGGCTGACGCCTCTCTTCTCGGTGGCGGGCTACACGCAGACGGCGGTCGATGGCCGTTTCATGGGTGAGGGTCCCGGGGTCGCGATCCCCAAGGTGCTCGAGCGCACCGGGTTGAAGCTGGCCGACATGGACCTGATCGAGGTCAACGAAGCCTTCGCGGCTCAGATCCTGGCGAACCAGCAGGTGCTGGACTGGGATCCGGAGAAGCTGAACATCCACGGTGGCGCGATAGCCCTCGGACATCCCACCGGATGTTCGGGTGCACGGCTTCTCGTCACGCTGTACCACGCCCTCAAGCGTACCGACGGCGAGATGGGCATAGCCTCCATCTGTGGCGGCGGCGGCTCGACTATGGCTATGGTCATCCGCCGGGAGAGCTAACGTTCAAAAAGGAGATCTATGAGCCTCGACTGGCTGCCTCGCGACAACGAACTGAAGGACCACCAACTTATCGGTGACCAATGGTGGGGGACGGAAGCTCCGTGCACCGTCTACGACAAGCGCCCGCTGGTGGGCCCCACGGGTGACGTGGTCGACGGTCTGTACGTGGCCTGGGTCACTCTCAACAACTCCAAGCAGTACAACTCGTACACCACCACGATGGTCAAGGGTGTCATCGCCGGGTTCCACGCCGCCTCCAGCGATCGCAGCGTGGTGGCGGTCGTCTTCACCGGGGCCGGCGACACCGCGTTCTGCACCGGCGGGAACGTGCCCGAGTACTCAGCGTATTACTCTAAGCGCCCGAACGAGTATGGCGAGTACATGGACCTGTTCAACCACATGGTCGACTCGATCCTCGACTGCAAAAAACCGGTGATCTGCCGCGTGAACGGCATGCGGGTGGCCGGCGGCCAGGAGATCGGGATGGCCTGCGACCTGGCCGTTACGTCCGACATGGCCATCTTCGGCCAAGCCGGACCGAAGCATGGGTCCGCGCCGGCGGGAGGTTCCACCGATTTCCTGCCCTGGTTCCTATCCATGGAAGACGCCATGTACAACTGCATCTCGTGCGAGACCTGGTCGGCATACAAGATGAAGGCCAAGGCCCTGGTGTCGAAAGTGGTGCCGGTGCTCAAGAAGGACGGCGCCTTCGTGCGCAACCCGCTGGTCCATACCGAGCAGTATGTGCTCGACGGGGAGATCGTGTATGGCGAACCCAAGGCCGGCGCCGATCTGGCCGCCGCCAAAGCCCTGGTCAAGGAGTGCTCCGCCGACCTCTCGCTGCTCGACGACGCCGTGCAGGACCTGGTATGGCGTTTTGCCAATCTGTTCCCGGGCTCGCTGCAGACGTCCATCGATCTCATCCGCGTCAAGAAGAAGTTCTTCTGGGATCAGGCCAAGGTCATGAGCCGGCACTGGCTCTCGGTGAACATGATGACCGAGGCCTACCTTGGGTTCTACGCGTTCGCTACGCGCAAGCAGACAGGCGAAGATGTCATCGATTTCCTCAAGTTCCGGCAACTGATCGCCGCCGGCGCCGTGATGGACGACGCGGCCTTCGAGGCGGTGCTCCCGGAGCCGAAGGAGTAGGTCCCGAAGAAGTAGATCCGCGCGAGGACCTGGCCTTGCCCAGGTCCTCGCTGACACCTGTGGAAGGGCGATGCCTCGCGCCCGGCAGGCGGCGCACCGAGCTATGCGGCGCGCTTGATGGCCTCGATCTCGAGGGTGATCTCCACCTTGTCGCCCACCAGGACGCCGCCGGTCTCGAGCGCCTTGTTCCACTGCAGCCCGAAGTCCGTGCGATCCACCGAGGCGCGTGCCTCCAGGCCGATGCGTTCTCCGCCCCACGGGTCCGCGCTCCGTCCGTTGTACTCGGCGTCCAGCACGACCTCTCGACTGGTGCCATGCACGACGAGATCGCCGATGATGCGCAGCGTGTTCGCTCCCGTCGCCTCAGTAGAGCGGCTGACGAATGTCAGCTCTGGATATGCCTCCACCTCGAGGAAGTCGGCTGAGCGAAGGTGGGCGTCGCGGTTCGGTTCGTGGGTCTCGATGCTCGCGGCGTCGATGTTCACCTTGACGCTCGCGGTGCTGAAATCCTGATCGTCGAACGTAAGGCTGCCGTTCCACGTGGTGAAGCGGCCATGCACCTTCGCGATGACCATGTGGCGCACCCAGAAGTTGATGCTGGAGTGTGCAATGTCGATGTCCCAAGTCTCGAGTGCCATGAATGCTCCTTCTATCGCGTTGTGTGTACGTTGCCGGGCGGCGTGTGAACGTCGCACGGGGGCGCCTCTCAGTCCAAATCGAAGAGAAGCGCCTCGGCATCGCCACGTGCCTGCAGGTCGAGCGTCGTTTCGTCGCTGACGGCGGCCCCGTCACCCTGCGCGAGTTCGATTCCGTTGAGCGTGAGTCCACCTCGGGTAACCTGTAGCCATGCGTGACGACCCGCAGGCAGCGCGATCTGGGTGCGGCTGCCCGCGCCGAGCGCCACAGCGTACAGGCGAACATCCTGGTGGATCAGCTGCGACCCATCCCCGGCGTCGGGCGAGGCGACGAGCTGCAGTCGGGCCGCCGACTCATCGGAGACGGCTCCAGGGTCGACCAAGGTGCGCTGCTCGTAGCTGGGCATGAGCCCCATCTCGGCGGGGATGATCCAGATCTGTATCAGGTGCACCGGCTCCGTGCTGGAAGCGTTGTACTCGCTGTGCGTGACACCGGTGCCGGCGGTCATGCGCTGCACCTCGCCGGCGCTGATCACGCCGGCATTGCCCATGCTGTCTCGATGCTCGAGCGCGCCGTCGAGGATGTAGGTGACGATCTCCATATCCCGGTGAGGATGCGTGCCGAAGCCGCGGCCGGGCTGGACGATATCCTCGTTGATCACGCGTAGGTGTCTAAAGCCCATGTGGGCTGCGTCTTGGTAGCCCGCGAACGAAAAGGTGTGGCGGGTTTCGAGCCATCCATGGTCGAAGTGTCCGCGCTCGGCGGATCGGCGAAGAGTGATCATGACGGACCTTCCTTGGGAGGGGTGGGGGTTTTTCTGGCGATCGAGACGGCCCTTCCGGCACTCGCCCCGCGTTTGAGTTTGAGCAGCAGGCGGACGAGATCTCGGCGCTCGGTTGGATCCAAGGCGTCGGCGGCCCGTTCGAGTGACCGTTCGTGCTCGGCCCAGATTCCCGGCATAAAGTCACTGCCCGCAGTGGTGAGGCCGACGAGCCGAGTCCGGCGGTCGGAAGGGTCGGGCAACCGCTCTACTAGACCTCGAGCCTCCAGCCGGTCGATGGCCGTCGTGATAGAGCCACTAGTGAGAAGCACCAGCTTCCCGAGGACGTTCACAGGCAGCGGACCCTTGTGCAGCACAGCTTCCAGGACCGCGAAATCGGTGTAGCAGAGTCCTTGTCGGGCAACGTCGCGGCGGGCGTGGTCACCGACCGCGTCGGCGGTCTTCCAGAGAGCCAGCCATACTGTGACGCCTCGCGGGCCGGTGGTCATGTCGGCATCTCACCCATCGCCTGACGGAGTCCAGACCTGGCGGCGTGAGCTCCGTGGTCCATAACAGTGACTTCAAGATACTTGATATCAAGGTATATGTCAATGTCTGTGGGGATGCCAAGACGTCCGAGATGTGAGAGCCTATATCGCCCCCGGAATGAGGGGGATGCAGATTCGAGTTGGAGGTGCGTGGTGACTGTTGCCCTTCGTGACCTGCTCAGGTGGCGGGGACGATTCCTGCTCCTGTCCGCAGCGGCTGTGCTGGCTCTCGGCTTGTTTGTGGCCGGCTGTGGCGGCGGAACCCAGGATTCGGCCGGCGCGGACGACTCGTCAACCACGACCCTAGCGACCGCCGGCACCACCGGCACGACGAATGGAGGCTCACCAATGAGCGGGACGACCACAGTACTCATCAAGACGTCGATGGGGGACATCACTGCCGAACTTGACGCCGACAAGGCCCCCCTCACGGTGGCTAACTTCCTCAGCTACGTAGAAGACGATTCCTATGACGGCACTGTCTTCCACCGTGTGATCCCCGGGTTCATGGTGCAAGGGGGAGGATTCACCCCCGACATGCAACAGAAGACCACGCGCGCCCCCGTCAAGAACGAAGCCGACAACGGTTTGAAGAATCTGCTGGGCACTCTGGCTATGGCCCGTACCGGCGTGGTCGACAGCGCGACGAGCCAGTTCTTCATCAACGCGGCTGAT
>CAZDGO010000082.1:1521-8234 GCA_964504825.1 uncultured Gaiellales bacterium | reverse complement strand
GGCCCGCCGGAGACCGCCACGGGCCCGACCGCGAAGCGCGCCGCTCCGCCAGGCAACCCCGACTGCGCCTGCGCAACCGACATCTTCATGTCACGCGCCGACGCGCGGATCACCCAGTAGATGAACAGATACAGGAACAGCAAGAACAGGATCTTGCCCCCGAGAAGAACCAGATTCACCACGCCGTTGCACCTCCCTGTCGAGGCCGCCCCCGCACCCTATTCCGTCTCCACCACGACGGTGCACCCACCAAGCGTGAGCACGTCGCCGTCCTCCAAAGCCGCGGACGCGATCGGCCGCCCGTTCAACAAGGTGCCGTTCGTGCTGCCCAGGTCTTTGACGAAAGCACGCCCGCCCTCCCAATAGACGACGGTGTGACGGCGGGAGATGTTGGGATCGTCCAGACGGAAGTCGGCGTCGCGCGAGCGCCCTAAGACCACGCGGCTCTTCTGGAACTCCTGCACGTGCGATCCGTGGCGCATCAGCAGAGTCTGCCGAGCCAAGCCCAAGTCGGCAGCCACGCGCGGTGGGATGCTCTGGGTCTCTCCGGCCCCGGGCCACACACCGGCTGTTGAGGGCGAGCGCGCAGAGCCAACGGGCACGAGTGCCGATGACGCTCGCTCCAACGGTAGGTCGATCATCTCCGCCAAGATCCCGAACTGCCCCGCCCCTAGATCTGTGTCCAAGGTGAACGCCACCGTCGGTCGACCGGCGAGGCTGTAGCCGTTCGTCCGGGCGTGCCGCTCGAGGTGGTCGGTGAGTTCCGCGGCCAGAGAGGCCTCGCGCGGGCGGTACGTGGCGCGATCGCCGGCGCAGAGGTAGACGGTGAAGTGGTTGGGCGCGTGGATACGGTCCAGAGAGTAGGTGCGGTGGTCGTCCATCTCCTTGACCAGCATCCGCGCAAGTTCGGGCGGTTGCACACCCTCGCCGGACTTCCGACCGAAGACGCCTTCGAAACCACCTTGGATGCGGGATTCTACCCTCCGCAAGAGACCCATCTACCCCTCCGGAGTCTTGACGGGGCCCTCGGACGGGACCGCGAGGACCGACAGGACGACGATTATAACGCACGGCACGAAGGCGAGGCCGAAGGCCGCCAGATCGACGCTCGCATCGACCACAAGCGGCGGCAGGGCGACGAAGCCGACCAGAAGAGCAACCACGTATCCGCCGGCCGCCCACAGGCGAGGGCGCGCCCTCCCGCCCCGCGGGAACCATGCCAGGGGTATGCCGAACAACCCGAACAGCGCCGCCTGAAGAAGCAACTCGGGACGCTGGTCGAGCAATCGTGCGTAGACCTCCATCGCCGTACCAGGTGAAGCCGCGTGCCGAGACTCGAGGAGCACAGGTCCCACCCCGGCGGTGAACGTGTACGGCAGCACGGTCCAACCTTGGAACCCCGCGGCGGCGGCGAGCACAAGACCGGCCATGAACGCGACCGGCGGGCCCCACCGACGCAGCAGAAGCCCGGCCAGGGCAGGGATCGCCAAGCCCACGCCCGCGGCCACCAGCAACGGGGCGGCTCCGGGGAGCAATGCCGCCCACTCTCGCCGTCGCCACGCCAACACCCCGAACGCGAGCGACACCGTCACCAGATAGATCACCCCCCAGCCGAGTCCGAACGCGAAGGCGGGCAGAGCGAGCAGGGCCAGACTCAGCATCCCTCCGACGAGCGGCGAGAGCAGAGCCACGAACGACGCCCCCGCCACCAGAGGAACCAACGCGGGTTCCGGGTAGAACGGCATCCGCGGAAGCAGGTAGCCGCAGGTGGCGAGAGAGAGTGCGCCGGCGACCAGATGCCGTCCGATGTATGTCATGCGCGGGCCGCGCAGGCGGTGCGTCGCCCCGGTGACGCGCTGACCCATCTTGGGCCGCTCCGCGGGCACGGGCATGTCTCGACTCGCCTTCTCCAGCAGCCGCCGAAACTCCGCGGCACTCGGGCGCTGAGCGGGGTCCCTCTCGAGACCTCGCCGCAGAGCATCGGCGAGGGTGGCCGGCAGATCGGCGCGGGCACGACCGAGAGGGACGAACCTCACGCGTCCGGCCTCACGGATGACCGTTGTCGGATCTTTCCCGCGAAGGGGATTGGCGCCGGTAAAGCCCTCATACAATGTGAGAGCCAGCGCATACACGTCCGCCGTGCGATCCACGGGCCGGCCTTCCAATTGCTCAGGCGCCATGTAGGCGAGGGTGCCGACGAGATCCCCATCGAGAGTGATCGAACTGAGGTCCTCCAGGCGGGCTACCCCGAAATCCATGATCCGCACGTCGATGCTCTCGCCATCGATCAACATGATGTTCTCAGGCTTGATGTCCCGGTGGACCACGCCCCGGCGGTGTGCGTGCTCGAGCGCGCGGCAGATCTGGATGCCCGCCTCGAGCACTTCGGCGTCGGTCAGACGATGGCGCGCAAGCAACTCTCGAAGCGTGTCACCCTCCACGTATTCAGTGAAGAGAAAGGTCCTGTCGCTCTGCCGCACCACTTCAAAGACAGTGACGATGTTGAGATGGTCGAGTTTGGCGGCGGCCTGAGCCTCGCGCAGGGCGCGGCTGTCGACATCGGACACCGCCTCGACCACCTTGACAGCCACTTGGCGACCCATCAGCTGGTCCTCGGCCAAGTAGACCGTCGCGGATCCGCCGCTGCCCAACTTGCGCACTA
Organism: uncultured Gaiellales bacterium; assembly: GCA_964504825.1. Taxonomy (GTDB): domain Bacteria; phylum Actinomycetota; class Thermoleophilia; order RBG-16-64-13; family RBG-16-64-13; genus JAJZQZ01. Next base: position 5,572 of record CAZDGO010000082.1, on the reverse strand, counting down.
TGCGATACCGCTCGAACAGAAGAGGAGGGTCGGTCATGACACGTCAGTATACCGCCCGCCGGATGGGTTCTCGGCCCGCCCACCCGCGCGTCTCCAGGGTGTCAAAGAGGGGCTCCAGACGGCTGAATGTGGTGTGTTATACTCCCGACGATCCGGCGGGTGTCACGCGTGCGTGGCTCCAGCGCCGAGGGGGGCGAGTGGCGGAATTGGCAGACGCGCTAGGTTCAGGACCTAGTGAGCGCAAGCTCATGGGGGTTCAAGTCCCCCCTCGCCCACTGACTTCCACCTTCCGGCCGCCCGTTCGGGTCGAATCGCAGAGGGGGCCACGATGAGCGGCGCCCCGAAGGTGAGGCAGAATGACTCCGGTGCATGATGACGACGACACCTTCACGGAGCTGGCCGGCGAGGAACGCCGCCGCCGAGACCGCCGCATTTCGTCGCAGCCCGCCGTGCGATTGCTTGTTGGGGCGGTCGTCGTGGTGGTCGTCTTGCTGCTGGCCGGTCTGTTCATCCGCAGCTGGCTGCACAATCGCGAGGTCTCGGCGTACAGTACGTATATCACCGAGGTCTCGAGCATCCTCAAGCGCTCGGACGACATGGGACGCGACCTAAGCCGACTGCTCATGGACCCCGGGCAGGCGACCCGCAAAGACGTCACTACTCGGCTCGATCAGTACATCAGCACCTCCACCAAGCTCACCGATGAGGCGAAAGCGCTCACCGTGCCCGATGATCTGAAAGAGGCCCAGCAGACGTTCGCGTTCACCATGCAGCTCCGCGGCCGTGGGCTCACGAACCTCAAGCCGGCCCTGCTGCAGGCTCTGGAGGTGGAGGACACCGAAGTCTCGTCCGAGACCATCGCGCGGGCCATGCTGTTCCTCGTGGTGTCAGACGTCATCTACGAAGAGTTCTTTGTCACCCGCGCCACATCGGTGCTGAAGCAACGGCAGATAACCGGAGTCAACGTGGGCTCGACCAAGTTCGTCAGCGACTCGAGTCTGTCGTCACAGGCAAAAATCAAGGAGATCCTCACGCTTCTGCGCGGGAACGAGAGCGTGCAGACCGTTCATGGGGTGGCGCTCAAGGAGGTCCGCGTTCTTCCCGCCAACACGGTCATAGAGCGTGACGGTCTCTACAACGTGCAATCCACCGACGAGCTCAAGTTCGTTGTCACCATCGAGAATCAGGGCAATGTTGTCGAGAAAGACGTGCCTGTGGAGATCTCCCTCACCGCCCCCAACGCGGCGCAACCACAGATCGTGGCGGTGAAGATCCCCGAACTCAAGGCTAAAGAACTAAAGAAAGTGACTATCACCGGGGTCAACCCCACCGCGTACGCCGAGAAAGCCCTCCTCAAGGTCACCGTGGGCCCGGTCAAAGAGGAGAAGAACACGGCCAACAACAAGCTCGAGGCCCACGTCATCTTTCTTCTCTAGATGAAGCTCTCGCAACTGACCCCCGTCGTCGCCATCGTCGCCGCCGGCCTGGCGCTTCTGGCTCTCGCCTTCCTGTACGTCACCGCCCGGCGCCTGCGGCGCCTCCAGAATGCCCAACGGGTAGTGCTGGGCTCAGGCGGCGACGTGGACGTGGTCGCCTATGTGGCCGCCCTCGAAGAGAAGGTGTCCAACCTCCGGCTCGCAGTCGAAGACCTGAGCGTCGAAGCGCGCGACCACGAGGTCCGCATCGACGGATGCTTGTCCAGAGTGGGTGTGGTGCGGTTCGATGCCTACCACGACCTCGGCGGCCGCCAGAGCACCTCGGTGGCTTTCATCGACGCCGCCGACAACGGCATCGTCGTCACGACCGTGGTCAGCCGCGACTTTGCCCGCATGTATGTCAAGAGCATCAAAGATGGTCAATCTGACATCGCCCTCGCGCCCGAGGAGATGGAAGCGGTCGATCAGGCCCGCTCGACCGCCCCGTTCACTATCCGTCCCCGGCCGGATGCGGCCAAGAAAGACGAACCGGCGGCAGCCGAACCCGAGGCGATCGACGACCTTGGAGACTCGGAGTCCGCCGCACGAGCGCTGGAGCGCGAGAACCGCCGGCGCCATCGCCAAGGCCTGCCCCCTCTCGACGAACTCCCTCCCGCGCCGTCTACCCTGGGCTGGCCCAAGCTGGAGCCCTTGCCTGTAATCGAGACCGGCGAGACCGGCGAGTTCCCCGGAGTGGCGCAGCTGCCCGACCCCCCCGACCCCCCCATCCCCGAACGCACCGAGGCCATCACGTGAGCGATCCGTACTGCGGCGTCAAGGGCTGCCCTCTGCCCGACTGGGACACATCTACCCTCGACGAACCCCTGGTGCTCGCGGCACGCAGGATCGGTTTTCTAGGACCCCGGGGCACCTTCACCGAAGAGGCCCTGCGGGCCGCGCTCGCCACCTCACCGGGAGGCGACCCCACCGGCGGCGGAGTTCGGGAGTTGATCCCGTTCCCCTCCATGAGCGAGACCATCCAAGCGGCCAGCCGCGGCGAGGTCGACTGCGTGCTGGTTCCCATCGAGAACTCCATCGAGGGTTCGGTGTCGGTCACCGTGGACGTGCTGGCCCACGAAGTGGACAACATCCAGATCGTCCGCGAGATCCGGCAGCCGATCACGCACCGCCTGATCACCCGACCCGGCACCCGGCACGAGGACATCGAGAAGGTGGTGTCCCACCCGCACGCCAACGCCCAGTGTCGCCAGTGGCTGCGGACGAACCTTCCCGGCATCGAGGTGGAAGCGGCCAACTCCACCGCCAACGCCGTGGAGCGGGTGGCGGCCGTCGATCGCCCGTGGGCGGCGATAGGCACCATGCTGGCGGCGCAGGAGTACGGCTGCGTGGTGCTGCACGACAACATCGAAGACCACGACGACAACGAGACCCGATTCATCTTCCTCTCACGCACCCGCGAGCGGCAAGACCTGCCCGAGCCCTACAAGACATCCGTGGTCTGCCGCATCCTCAAGGACCAACCCGGCGCGCTGCTGCTCATCCTGCAGGAGTTCGCGCACCGCTACATCAACCTCACGAAGATCGAGTCACGGCCCTCGAAGCGGGGACTGGGCGACTACATCTTCTTCATCGACATGGAGGGTTCCATCGACGACGTGCGCATCTCGGATGCCCTGCGCTGCCTCGCCTGCAAGCTCCTCGAAGTGAAGGTGCTGGGGAGCTATCCGGTGGGTCGGCCTCCCCTGCGCGCCGACGCGTTCTAGCCGGAGGCCTGTCGCTCCTGTCCTCGCCGCGCGGCTCTCGCGAGAGCTTCAGGCGCCCGCGCGCGACCGCCGCGCGGCTCTCGCTATCAACGCGAACTTGACCGGCGAGAGCAGGGCGAACGCGAGGGCCGCCCACAGGATCACGACGGCGATGTCCACGACCGACTCGGCCCCGGCGAGACGCCCCGCGAGGAACAGCGTCAGGCCCAGGCTGAGCAGCACCATCTTGATCTTGCCGAAGACATTAGCCGGCATGGCCTCCGCTCCCCGCATCCAAAGCACCGTTCCCGCGGCGACGAACGCAATCTCAAGCAGCATGATCGCTAAGAGTACTCGTATCACCACGCGGTCCGAACCCAGGGCCAGCAGGACCGCACCCACCAGCAGCTTGTCGGCCACAGGGTCGAGATTGATGCCGAGACCGGTGATCTGGTCGCGGGTACGGGCCATAGCTCCATCAATGAAGTCGGTGCAGACCGCCACGACGAACACGACCATCCCCAGCTCGGTGTGACCGGCCCGAAGCACCAAGAACACGATCGGCACCAGGACCAGACGCAGGATGGTCACGTGATTGGGCCGCACCCAGTACGGCACCGCCCATAGGAACGTCCGTCCGATCACCCGGTCTAGGGCGCCCTGGACAGCGGAAGGTTCGTGATGCGGTACTCCACCAGCTTGGGCCACGAACCGCAGTCCCCTGCTCAGTCGTCCGGCGCGTCGTCATGGTTGCGCAGGCGCCGTTGTCGTCGATGGATGATGCCCACATAGAACGTCGCCGCGCACGCCATCACTAATCCGTCGATCAGGCCGCGGCCTATCCAGATCCAGGGCGATCCACCGGCCTTGCTT
>CAZDGO010000082.1:0-1421 GCA_964504825.1 uncultured Gaiellales bacterium | reverse complement strand
TCCGTCGATCAGGCCGCGGCCTATCCAGATCCAGGGCGATCCACCGGCCTTGCTTCCCAAGAGCAGTCCATACCCCAGTCCGAACAGGAATCCGACTCCCACCACGATCGCGAGGCCCTGCACAGAGACGATGCCCTCAGGATGCGACCGCAGCTCGGCGAGATCGATGCTCCGGAACAGCACGATGAACAGCCCTGCCAGGACCACGATGATCACACCTATGACGACGCCGGTCAGCATGGGCATACCATACCGCACGGGCACCGCTTCGCGGCAACCCCGCCGCGGGTCCATCTTCCGCGCCCCTCCCGGGCTCTGATACTCTCTAGATGACACAAAGAGACGATGGCGCGCGACCTGCCGACCGAGACGGTCCGCGGCGCCGAGGCCCATAACGAGAGGGATCACATGCTCGACATCAAGCTGATCCGCAACAACCCCGAGGTGGTGCGGGCACAACTCCACCGCCGAGGTGAGAAGGCCGAGGCCGCGCTGGACACGCTCTTGGCGCTCGACCTGCGGCGTCGCGAACTCGTGGTGCAGGTGGAAGAAAAGCGCACGGTGAGAAACACGGCCAGCGAGGAGATCGCAGCCGCCAAAAGATCAGGCGCCGACGCAGAGGTCAAGATAGCCGCCATGCGCCACGTGGGTGATGAGATCAAAGCCCTCGAGATCGAGCTCAAGACGGCCGACGAAGAACTCGAGCAGGAATTGCTGCAGGTGCCGAACCTGGCCGATCCCACCGCGCCTGATGGGGGCGAGGACGACTCGGTGGTGCTCTATCACCACGGAGAACCGCGACGGTTCACGTTCCCACCGCGCGACCATCTCGACCTGGGCACCGCTCTCGACATGATCGACATGGAGCGGGGCGGCAAGGTGTCCGGCACCCGCTTCGCATACCTGAAAGGCGACCTCGTCCTGCTGCAGTTCGCACTGGTGCAGTTCGCCCTTCAGAAGCTCATGACCAAGGGTTTCCGACCGGTGGTGCCGCCGGTGCTGGTGCGCGACGAAGCCATGTTCGGCACCGGTTTCTTCCCCACGGATATGCAACAAGTGTACCGTATTGAGGCAGATGCACTGAATCTTGTAGGAACGAGCGAGGTCCCGTTGGCGGCCCTGCACATGGACGAGATCCTCAACGAGGCCGACCTACCCATGCGATATGTGGGCTATTCCAGCTGTTTCCGCCGGGAGGCGGGCGCGGCAGGCAAGGACACCCGGGGCATCTTCCGCGTGCATCAGTTCGACAAGGTGGAGATGTTCAGCTTCTGCCATCCCGACCGCTCCCTGGAAGAGCACGACTTCATGCGCGGCGTCGAGGAAGAGGTGCTGCAGGATCTTGGCCTCCCCTACCGCGCGGTCAACATCGCCGTCGGCGACCTGGGCGCCTCGGCCGCGAAGAAATACGACCTGGAAGC
>CAZDGO010000081.1:0-8310 GCA_964504825.1 uncultured Gaiellales bacterium | reverse complement strand
CGACCAACTCGGCCGCCGGATCCACCACCACGGCCACCCGGCCGCCGGCGGTGACGGCAAGCGCCCCTTCCGCGTCGGCCGCCCGCACCGCTTCCACGCCCTCCACGGTCCAGCTTCCTTCGTAGACGGCTTCCGCGAACGAGACCGTACGTCGCACCGGGGTGGGAGCGGCGATCTCGGTCATGACCACGGCGAAGCCCACACGATGCAGCCGGTAGCCCACCCCGGTTGCCAGGTCGCCGGCGCCCTTGACGATAGCCAAGGGCTTAGGATCTCGTTTCAAGACGAAGTCTTGGCTGAAGGAGCGGACTGGCCGGCGCCCGCATCGGTCTCGAGCGCGGTTCCGACAGGTGCGGGCACCGCTACCGACACCAGTCTGTCATGCCACCCGGCGATGATCTGAGCCAGGATGCTCACCGCGATCTCGCCGGGGGTCTGACCGCCCAGATCGACACCTATGGGCGCATGGACCCGGGCCAGGGCCTCGGCCGGAACGCCCTCCTCCTCTAGGTCGTGCATCACTGTTCGCACCTTGGTGCGACTCCCGATCATCCCCACATAGGCCACCGGGGACGTGGCGACCGCCCGCAGCGCATCTTTGTCGAACAGGTGGCCATGGGTAACGATCACCGCGTGGGTGCGGTCGTCAAGACGCACCAGCGACGCGATGTCGGCCGGGGAGCCCACGATTACCTCATCGGCCAGCGGGAAACGCTCAGTGTTCGCGAACTCGGGACGTTGGTCGACCACCACCACGCGGAAGTCGAGCAACTTCGCCATCGGGCAGAGCTTCTGGCTGATGTGGCCCGCGCCGGCGATCACCAACGTGCGATCCGGAGCATGGACCTCGAGGAACACCTTGGCCTCGCCGCCACAGACCATGCCGAGGGCGTGCTCCCCGGTGGGCCGCAGCACATACTCGACCACTCTCGAGACGCCGCGCCTCAAGGCATCGAGGGCGTCGCAGATCACTTGTGCCTCGATCTTCCCTCCACCGACGGTGTCGATGATGCGGCCGTCGGCCAAGACCACCATCTTGGCGCCGGTCTTGCGGGGGGTAGAACCCACCGACTCGATGATGGTGGCCAAGACGAACGGTGTGCCCTGCTCGGCCAGGACCGCCATTTCGCGGTATAGATCTCGTGTCTCCATCGATGTCCCCCAGGGCGACGCTTATAGTCGCGCTAGTATAACGCTTCGGGGCGCCCCCACAGCAGTTGGGGGCGCCCCGATTGAAGACTACAGTCGTTCCTGCGAACGGGCCTACCGGGCGAAACTCGCCCGAGGGTTAATAGGCTGATATACGCCCACATTCAGCAGGACGAACCACATCAGAAAGTCGCCGATGAGTCCGAACACCGCTAGTGCGATGACCACGCCTCCCGTCGGCTGGGATACGAAGGCGGCCAGCAACCCGGTCACCACAAGACCCACCAAAACCACGCCACCTATGAAAAGAACGCCGTAGCGCTGCAAGATCAATGTCACCGATTCGCGCGCCGTGTAGGAGGCGCTCCAACCCACCGAGAGTAGGACTGCGAGCACGAGTAGGTTGAACACTACGAGTCCCAGTTCCAGATTGTGCAGCGTGCCCGTGGAGACGCTCTCGGACCCCTTTGCCCCCGCTTCGGCGAGCAACAGGGTGAGCGTGCTGCCACCCAGCATAGAGTAGGCGCCCGCGAGCAGAGGCATGAGTGCGGAGTGCCACAAAGGAATGCTCGGGGGGGTCGCGATGACGAACCCGTCATATACCATCACGACCGCCGCCGAGATTCCCGCGAGCACCGCGAAGAGTGTCTCGACTCCGCTGCCCGCGCCGGGCAGTACTCCGACGCGCACACCGATATAGAGGGCGCCGAACACTGCCAGCCCGATCATGGCCAGGATGCCCCGGCTGATCCACGACGTCTGCGGCCTCATCACGGCGCGCCAGAAGCGTAGCGGCTTACCAAGGTACAAGAAGTGGGCGAGGCCCTTACCCACCACGGCGATCAACCAACCAGCGATCGCGCCGGCGGTGAAATCGCTGAACAGCGACACCATGAAGGTGCCACCCCCAAGGCCGCCCAGGAAAAACGCCGTGGTGATCAGCCAGCGCCACTCGGTCTGCGACCGATAGCCCATCACGAAGCTCTCGTTGTCGAGGCTGTACGTCATCGATGCTTTCATGCAGATCCTCCCCTCACCAGTGGTCGCGGGCTATTCAAGGTAGAAGACCGACGGGTCGGTCCCGAGTTCGGCCAGCGGCTGATAGCCGTCCCGCCGGGCTATCTCCCGGCGTACCTCGGAGTTCGGGTCGTCGAGATCGCCGAATATCCGGGCCACTGCGGGGCAGGTGACCACACAGGCCGGCTCCTTCCCCTCAGCCAGACGGTGCTCGCAGAACGAACACTTCACCACCGTGCCGGCCTGGAATTCACGGAGTTTGCTCTTCTCGAACGCCGTCACGTGATTGGGGTACCACGTGTTCTTCTCCAGGTTGTCTTTGCTCAGATACGTCCGGTGCTTGTACGGGCAGGCCACATAACAGGCTCGGCAGCCAATACACTTGTCGTCGTCAACCAGGATCAGCCCTTCGTCCGTCTGGTAGGTGGCCCCCGTGGGGCACGCGTTCAGACAGGGGGCATCACTGCAGTGGTTACAGATGAGCGGCGTGTAGATGCGGGTGGCGTTCGGGTAGTGACCTACCTCCTCGCTCACCGTCTTAGTGAAGAACACGCCCCTTGGTGTCCCGTTCTCTTGCTTACACGCCACCGTGCAGGCGTTGCACCCTACACATCGCTTGAGGTCTAATGCCAACCCCCATCTCGTCATCGTATCCTCCGTCGCATCTCCACTGTGATCGTGGTTATTATCATCCACCCGCGATGAATCGCACGATGTCCATGGCCAGTAAAGTGTCCCCATCGTGGACACCCGTGTCGAGTCCCGCCTTGCGCCGCACGCATCCGCCGTTGACGCGGACCATGTACTCCGCGCGCAGGTTCCCCGCCTCGGTCAGGAACTCATACAGGGTCCCGCCGTGCTCGGTGGGCACAGCCTGCAGCACATCGCCCACGGTCGCCTGCGCGTCGGCCAACTCAAGCTCGCGCGCACTCACGTCCCAGCCGAGACGGTCGCGTACGCTCCCCAACGCCACGATACTGACCTTGGCCATCGTCGATCCCACTCTCGCTACGCCTGCAGCTTGGTGATCTTGACTTTTGCCACCGACTCCAGCCCACCGGTCACCAGGCACGTGTAGTCGAGGTCGGAAGGCAGGAGCCGATTGAAATGGCCGCCGCCCGGCTTCACGATCGTGTGCCCTTCCACCCAGCGGCCGAGGGCGTTCGATACCGCGACGGTCTCTGGGTGCACGCCTTCAACGATCTTGGCCTGGCCTTTGATGGCATCCTCGCGCGACCGAAGCTCGATCAGGTCGCCGTCGCGGATGCCCTTCCTCTCCGCGGTCTTGGGGTTGATGAGGATACCCATGTGGATCGGGTCGCGATATACGATGTCGGCGATCCAGGGTATGGAGAGGGTCTCGGCGAAGTTGATCGTCGAGTCCTTGAAGGTAATGGCGTACATGTCGTACTCCGCCGATTCTTTGTGTACCGGCCCGATGCGGCCGTCGGGGAAGGCCACGTACTGCGAGAAGTCCCATTCGATGGGACATGCCGCCGCCTCCCACTCCTGCTTGAGTTTGGCGCCCGTCTTGAGGATGAACTCGCAGTAGAACGGATACCGATACGGGTGCGGATCGTAGCTGATCTCCGGCATCCGCTCGACCACGTTGTGACCGTGCTCCTTGAACCACTCGAGACCCTTGTCCTCGCCTTGAGTCATTCGGGCGAAGTTGTCGTAGATCTCGGTGACCTCGTGCTTCTTGTCCGCATCGAGCATGTACTTCGGGTCGTTCACGAACCCCTGTACGAAGTTCATGATGTCGTTCATGTTCTTGAGCATGCCCATACGCTCGGAGATCTCGTAGAGGATCTCAGTGGCATCGCGACACTGTCCGGTGGGGGGTACGGCCGGTTGGCGAAGCTGGATGCCGTACGTGCTGGGCGGCTCGATCATCAGCAGGTTGTAGCTCTCGAGGTAGTCCAGGTCGGGCAGCACGATGTCGGCATAGAGACTCGACTCGTTCAGCACCACGTCGATGGCGGCGATGAAGTCGATGGAGTTCATCAGCTTGTCGAAGAACTCGGTCGTGCCCGGCATGTTCCACAGAGGGTTGCTGTGATAGATCAGCATGGCCTCAGGCATGATGTCTTGGACGCCCCACTTCTCCGGATCCTGGAACGTCATGTGATTCAGCTGCCCCGGATCCACCCCGATGGGGAAGAAGTCGCGCAGGTGCGTCGTGTTCGGCGGCCAACTGAAGGGCACGCCGGGGCCGAGCTGGTGCGGTTTGGGGTCGAGCATACCGTCGGCGGCTTCCTCCCAGGATCTGCGCAGATCGAGCAGCACGCCCAGATGCCCACCCACCGCATCGATGGCCCCAACCAGGATGTTCAACACCTTGTAAGCCATGTTCTCCTGCACGCTGAACGAGTGCGCTTGGCCGCCGCGATAGTAGTTGATGGCCGCCGGCCGGTAACGGTAAGTCTTACCGTCGATAACGATCGTGCTGCCGATGCGGGCGTTCTCAACAAACTCGGCGGCGATACGCCTGATGGTCTCCGCCGGGATAGTGGTGAGCTCCGACATCTTCTCCGGCGTGTACTCGGCATAGGCCTCCTTCATCACCGTGTAAGCCGTGCGGACGGCCACGCCGTCAACCGCGTAGCTGCCCTCCAGGGCCGGGGCGCCGGCGTCAGGGTCGTTCCAGGCTACCGCCTTGCCCGCGGCCGCATCCCACATGACCGCTTGGTCATCCGCAGTGTGGATGATGAAGCCGTCGGGGCCCACCAGATACGGAGCGTTGGTGCGGTTGCGCAGGAACTCCTCGTCCACCGTGCCGATCTCATGCATGATGGTGTGGATGAGACCGAGCACGAAAAAGCGGTCTGACGCGGGCCGGATGGGGATCCACTCATCGGCCTTCGCCGCGCCCACCGACAGGCGGGGTTCCACGATTACGACCTTCATGCCCCTCATGCGCGCGTCGGCCATGCGTTTGACAGAACCGGAGACGTGAAGGTGTGAGCTGAACCCGTCTCCGCCGCCGACCTGGATCCAGTAGTTGCAGTACTTGTAGTCGTTGACCGCGGCGAACGTAGAGTGGAAGATGCCGTTGATCGGGTGGTAGCCACCGCCGCAATACGTTCCCACCGTCGAGAAGAAGTTCCCGCACCCGAACGAGGCCGGCCACGCCCAGTTGTACAGTCGCTGGAAGTCGTTGATGGCGGGCTGGAACTTCCGGGGATCGTCCTCGATCACCGCCTTGAACTTCGCGGCTACGGTATCCAGAGCCTCATCCCAGGAGATCTCGACCCACCTCGGATCTTGCCCCTCGCCCTTTTTGGGGTTGGTGCGTTTCAGGGGCGTGGTCACGCGATGTGGATCGTAATGCCGCAGGATGCCCGAGTTGCCCTTCGGGCAGAGCTTCCCGTAGTTGGCCGGGTTGCTGGGATCACCTTCTATCTTGGTAATCACCCCGTCCTCGACCTTCACCTCGATCCCGCAGCTGTGCAGACACATCTTGCACGTGCTCTTGACCGTGTGGGTCTCTTTGGCAGCGAACTTCGTCGTCATTCGTTCCTCTCTTCATCCGATTGGAACACCGGCCGGTTCACGTCCACGAACCTCCTCGCCACGAGAGAGACACAGGGATCTGACCGCCGCAAGAATGGGAAAGGCGTCAGGCGCAGACCTACGGCATGCTGCGCGTGACGCCCTCGACGTGGACTCTGTCGTGACTCAAGCGAGCTCCTAGACCTGAACGGATCCCACCAAAATCTCGTCGGCGAACCGTTCGCACATGGCATAGGCACCATCGAGGTCCACCAGGTCGCGGCTGAACATCCATTGAAGGACCAGGCCTTCCATCATGGCCACCAGCATGGCCGCCGTGGAGTGGGCGTCGGTATCGCGGAACTCCCCCGCTCGGATGCCGTCGGTGATGGTCCACTCCACATACGTAAGCACAGTGTCGTAGATGACCTGCGTATAACTCTGAACGCTCTTCTCGCGCACCGCCTGACCAAGAAAGTCGATCAGCACGACGTAGTACTGTCGCGTGCGCCTGCCGTTCCCGAACAAGTTGAGAAAGTTGAGTCGCAGTCGCTCGCGCGCCGATACATGCGCGCGGTAGCAGGCCTCCAGATCGGCTTGGAGTCGCTCGATCATCTTCTGGAGCACGGCCAGGAACAGCTCGTCCTTCTTGGGGAAGTAGTACGAGACCAAGCCCTTGCTCACCCCCGCCTGAACCGCCACCTGATCGAGAGTGGTGTGGTGAAAGCCGTTCTTCACTATCAACCGCAGGGCGGAGCCCACGATCTCCTGGCGTCTGGTCTCCTCGGTCACCCGCACTCGCGCCATCTCTTCCGGCCCTTCCCCGTGGTGGCCACCGAACATGCTGATGGCCGTTTGCATCGCCGGTCAGGATAACACACCCCCGTACACCCGCAATCCGCCGTTCCACGCCGTATATACCTCCCTCGAGCGACGGCAAGACACTGGTGTTCCCGTCCGGCCGGTCAGCCGGATTACGACGGGTCGCCGGGCCCGAACGGCAGCCGGTATCGTGGGGGGCATGCGCCTCACTTCGCCACAAGACCTTGATTGGGTTCGCACTCCATCTTGGAGCGGGCCTGCAAGAGCGCCCACTTATGATCCACGCTCGCCTGCATCTCGGCCACCTGCTCGGGCGACAGATGACGGTAGCGGCGCTGGATCCCGAGGTACTCCTGCACGGGCCGGCCGACATGGCCGTGATTGATCGTGTAGTGCTCCCCGTCTTCGACCTCATAGAGAGGGAAGAACCCGGTCTCCACGGCCAGTCGCGACACCCGCACCGCCGAGTTCTCGGGAATGCCCCAGCCCGCCAGACACGGCGTCAGGACCACGATGAACCGCATGCCCTTCATGTCGCGCGCCTTCGCCACTTTACGGGCGAGGTCGTCGGGATAGCCCACGGTGGCCGTGGCCACGTAGGGGATGCGGTGTGCGGCCATGATCTCGGTGATGTCCTTCTTGTCGCTCGGCTTGCCCCCGGGAGTGGAAGAGGTGTAGGCGAGATAGGGTGTCGCCCCGGATTTCTGCGCGCCGGTGTTCATGTAGCCCTCGTTGTCCAGACACACATACACCATGTCTTCGTTGCGTTCGGCCGCTCCAGACAAAGCCTGGAAGCCAATGTCGTACGTGCCCCCGTCGCCCGCCATCACCAATACGACATCATCTTTGCCCTGACGCCGGAGCGCCCGCTTGATGCCCGCCGCCGATGCCGCACTGGCCTCCAGGGTGGTCTGGTACACGGGGATGCGCATCGAACTGTACGGCTGAGGCCCGGAGATGATCGCGATGCACGACGGGGGCACCACCCCGATCGTGTTAGGGCCCATGGTGTTCAGTACGTAGCGGATCGCGAGCGCTTCGCCACACCCCGGGCACGCGTTGTGACCGGAGCTGAATACTTCGGATTCGTCTATCTCGTAGTGCAACTGTTCCATGGGGCTCACCTCTGCCATACCGATTCCGCCACGGGCTCATCGGCCATGGCTTTCGTGACCAGTTCCACGAGCGTGCGGGCCGACACGTTCACGCCGCCGACGCCCGCGAGGTAGCTGTGCACTGCCGGTGGATCGGCCATGCCGTACAGCGCCGACTTGAGCGACTGGGCCAGCACGCCGCCGATGCCCGGCGAGACGTTGCGCTCGATGACCACCAGCTTGGGCACCCCGGCGACAGCCTGCCGCACATGCTCGATGGGGAACGGGTTGAACAGCTTGATCTTAAGCAGACCCACGGCGTGACCGGCTTCCCGCAAGGCGTCGACGGCCACGCGGGCGGTGCCGCACATCGATCCAAAGCCGACGATGGCCGTGTCGGCCCCGTCCATGCGGTAGCGCTCCAGGATGCCGTAGCCACGACCGAACGCACGCTCGTAATCGGCGTCGGCGCTTATGGCCGCCCCGGGAACCAAGGCCATGGACTCGGTCAGCGCCTTGCGATGCCGGTAGAACATGTCCTGGTTCACCACGTTGCCCCAGGACTCGCCCAGCTGGGTGTCGAGCCGGTGGACAGGGTTGAACGGCGGCAGGTACTCGTCCACCCGCTCCTGGGCGGGCACGACGACGGGCTCCAGCGCGTGGGAGACATAGAAGGCTTCGTGGATGACCATGGCGGGGAGCAGCAACTCCTCGGCTACCCTGAACGCCTGGA
>CAZDGO010000080.1:0-8312 GCA_964504825.1 uncultured Gaiellales bacterium | reverse complement strand
GTGACGGCATGAGCACGCCCACTCCAGCAGGGCCGAAGTCGGGTGCACGCGTCTACTCGCACCCCGGACTGCCCGAGCCGGCCGACAAGGACTACGCCGTCATCGGCAAGAGCAAGCCCAAGATCGACGCCCGGGAGAAGGTGACCGGCCAGGCCCGCTACACGGCCGATCTGAAGTTCCCCAACATGCTCTACGGCAAGATCCTCACCAGCCCGCATGCCCACGCGCGCATCCTCTCCATCGACACCTCCGAAGCCGAGAGGATCCCCGGGGTAAAATCGGTCATCACCCACAAGGATGTGCCCACCCTCAAGTACGGCATCTCTCCGGCACGCTGGGACGAGAACATCTTCTGCATCGACACGGTCAAGTTCGTGGGCGACAAGGTGGCCGCGGTCGCCTGCATCGACGAGGAGACCTGCTACAAAGCCCTCAAGGCGATCAAGGTGGAGTATGAGGTGCTACCTGCCGTCCTCGACCCGCTGCACGCCATGGACGAAGACGCACCCCAGATCCACCCCGAATATCCCCTGAACAAGAACACCGAGATCCACCAGGACTTCGGCGACGTGGACGAGGCGTTCCGCCAGGCCGACTACGTGCGCACCGACTTCTTCATCGGCAACCGCACCTATCAGGCGCCGCTGGAGCCGCACACCGCCACCTCCATCTGGCAGGACGGCAAGCTCACCGTCTACTCGAGCACCCAATCGCCCCACTACTTTCAGTACTACATCGCCCGCGAGTTCGAACTGCCCATGGGCGACGTGCGCGTCATCAAGACGTACGTGGGCGGCGGCTTCGGCGGCAAGCTGGAACCCACCGGCCTCGAGTTCGCCGGAGCGGTGCTCGCCCGCTTGACCGGGCGACCCGTCAAGATGTTCTACGACCGGGCCGAGATGTTCGCCCACAACCGAGGCCGGCACCGCCAATACATGAAGCTCACCACCGGCGTCAACGCCGACGGTCGCATCCTGGGCGTGCACGCCGACTTCATCATGGACGGCGGCGCCTACACCAGTCTGGGCATCGCCAGCGCCTACTACGCCGGGGCCATGCTCACCCTCACCTACGACTTCGAGAACTACCGTTTTGACATGAACCGGGTCTACACCAACCTGCCGGCCTGCGGGGCCCAGCGAGGTCACGGCGCGCCGCAACCTCGGTACGCCTTCGAAGCCCACTTGGACAACATCGCGAAAGAACTCGACATCGACCCGATGGAGATTCGCCTGCGCAACGCGCGCACACCCAACACCATCACCCCGAACGAGTTCGTCGTGAACTCATGCGAGATGGTGGCCTGCCTCGAGCAGGCTCGGGATGTCTCGGGCTGGGTCGACAAGAAAGGCAAGTTGCCCGCCGGCCGGGGCATCGGGGTCGCCACCGGCAGCTTCGTCTCCGGAGCCGGCTACCCCATCTACCGCACCGACCTGCCTCAAGCCGCCGCCATGCTCAAAGTAGGTGAAGACGGCACCGCCGCCACCCTCTACACGGGGGCCACGGACATCGGCCAGGGCTCCGACACCGTGCTCTGCCAGATGGCCGCCGAAGCCATGGGCTATACCTATGAGCAGATGAAGATCGTGGCCTCTGACACCGAGACCACTCCCCACGACTTCGGCGCCTACGCCAGCCGCCAGACCCTCATGTCGGGGGCGGCGGTGAAGGAGGCCGGAGAAGAAGTCAAGAAGCAGCTCCTCGAGACGGCGGGCGAGATGCTCGATCTTCCGCCTGAACAGCTCGACGTCCGCTTGGGCAAGATCTCCGCGAAAGACAACCCGGAGACCACTCTCACTTTTGAAGAGGTGGCCCGCACGTTCTTCGTAAAGAAGGGCCCCCTGATGGGTCGGGGCTCGTATACGCCGCCCAAGCTCGGCGGCAAGTACAAGGGCGCTCCGGTGGGAACGTCGCCGGCCTATAGCTTCGCGGCCCAGGTCTCCGAGGTGGAGATCGACGAGGAGACGGGCGAGGTCACCGTGCTCGACGTGTGGGACGTTCACGACTGCGGCCAGGTGATCAACCCTGCCCTGTTGCACGCCCAAGTGCATGGAGCCCTGTACATGGGGATGGGCGAATCCATCTGGGAAGAAGTCCGCTTCGACGCCAAAGGCAAGATCCAGAACCCGACCCTGGGCGAGTATCGTCTGCCCACCGCTCTCGATATGCCTCGGATACACTCGTCACTCGTGCCCAGCTACGAGATCGCCGGCCCCTGGGGCGTGAAGGAAGTGGGCGAGGGAGCGACGCTTCCCACCATGGGTTGCTTCCGCAATGCCATCTTCGACGCCATGGGTGTCTCGGTGAACAGCCTGCCGCTCACGCCGGAGAAAGTCTGGGCCGCCCTGCGCGAGAAGCGCAAAGCCGACGGCGAGGACGTCTGGGATCCGATGGCCTGCGAGTGCTTCTTGGAGGGCTAGGCGACGGCCACGTCCGCAGGATCGGGGGGCGGCGGCGGGCCGGCGGCGGCGGTCGCCCTATCCCGGCGCCCTCGCCTGCACTACGGCTGGATCGTCCTGGCGGTGGCAACGCTCAGCGTCTTCGGCGTGCTGGGGCTCGGGCGCTTCGGCTATACGATGGTCCTGCCCTCCATGCAGAAGGGCCTCGGGCTCAGCAACACCCTGGCGGGCTCGCTTGCCACCGCGAACCTAGTTGGGTACGCGACGATGTCGCTGCTCGGCGGCGCACTGGCCGCCCGTTTCGGCACCCGCGCCGTGTTGCCGGTGGGAGTGGCGATCGCGGCCGTAGGCATGGCGCTCACGGGCGTCGCCCACGGATTCGCGGAAGCAGCCGCCTGGCGGGTGGTCACGGGGGTCGGCACCGGGCTCGCCAATGTTCCCGCCACCGCGCTTGCGGGGGCATGGTTCGCGCGACGGCTGCGCGGCGTGGCTTCGGGTGTGGTGGTCTCCGGGTCGTCGATCGGGCTGATCGTGGTGGGCCCCCTGGTTCCGCGCGTGCTGACAGCCACCGGGCCCGACGGATGGCGGACGGTCTGGTGGATCTACGGCGGCATAGCGGCCGTCATCGCTGTGGTGGCCTACGCCCTGCTCCGCAACCGGCCCTCCGACCTGCACCTGCTCCCAGTGGGCACTGTCGATGCGGCGGCGTCCTGGGGCATGGCCGCGGAACTCGGCGGACCCTTCCGCGCACCGGCGCTGGAAGCGGCTCCCGGGCGCGCGCAGTGGCGCGTCATCTTCCGCTCGCCGATGGTGTGGCACCTCAGCCTGGTCTACTTCTGCTTCGGGCTTTCCTACTTGGCGTTCATGACCTTCTTCACGAAGCATCTGATCACCGCCGGCGGCTATACCCCGCGGGCGGCAGGCGACCTCTACATGCTCCTGGGCTGGTGCACGGTGATCTCGGGTGCCCTCTGGGGAGGCATATCCGACCGCATCGGCCGCAAGTGGGCACTCGCCGTCGTCTACCTCATCCAGGCGACCTCGTTCGCCCTCTTCGGGCTCTGGGAGACGCCGACCGGTTTCACCACTGCCGCCGTGGTCTTCGGCCTCACCGCCTGGTCGGTGCCCGCCATCATGGCCGCCACCTGCGGCGACGTCTTCGGAGCGCGGCTGGCGCCGGCGGCCCTCGGCTTCATCACCGTCTTCTTCTCCGTGGGGCAGGCTGCCGGGCCGGCGGTTGCGGGAGCCATCGCCGACGCCACCGGGAGCTTCGTGCCCGCGTTCCTGCTGGCAGGTGCGGTCGCGGTGCTCGGCTCAGCGGCGGCGGCCACCTTGGGGTCCACGGTCAGGCGGGTGTAAGTCGTCGCCCCGAGAGCAAGAGGGCGGCGGACCCTCGGCGCCCTACAACACCGTGTCGTCGTCGGTCCAGCAGGCCAGCGTACGCGGTCGCCCAGTGAGGTCGGACACGTTGATCTCGAGCATACGCGTCGAGGCCAGGATGCGATCGGCGTTGCGTTCCACAGCCTGCATCCCCCCTGCCGCACGCTTGAGGGCGAAGGCGGCCTCTTTGATGGCCTGCACGCTGCGGTCGAGCTCGGCCAACAGCTCGGCGTAGGGGGAGTCGGCGCCTGGAGTCTCGGCTCCCATCATCCACCCACCTTCCGCAGATCTTTGAAACGCTTGGCCTTCAGAGCGTAGCGTGGCAGCCTGCCCTCTTCCAGCACCTCCACCCGGTAGCCCAGATTCGTGTTCAGGCGCAGCTGGTGCTTGAGCTGAGACAGCAGGTCGTCCTGGTCGCCGTCGTAGTCCGCCGGCAGCTCTAGCTTCAGAGTGATCTCGTCGAGGTCGCCCTTCTTGGTGACCTCCACCTCGAACTCTCCGAAGGCCGGGAAGCTCCGTACCACCTCTTCGATCGCGCTCGGGGCCAGCAGGACCCCCTTCACCTTGGTGATGTCATCGGCCCGGCCCACAACGCCACCTTTGAACAGACGGAACGTGCGCCCACAGGCGCAGGGCTCCTCGGCCCACTCGACCACGTCCTTGGAGTCGAAGCGCACGCAGGGCATGCCGATCCTGTCCAGAGCCGTGATGATCAGTCGGCCTCGCCGGCCGGGCTCTTCCACCAACTCGCCCGTCTCGAGATCTTCCACCTGCGCCAGGAACAGGGCCTCGTTCACGTGGATGCCGCCGGACTGCTCCTCGCACTCGAAGCCCCAAGCGCCGATCTCGGTGGCGCCGCAGTGATCGTACACTTTCGCCCCCCAGGCCTCTTCCATGCGCCGCTTGGTCGCGGGGATGCTCGCACCCGGCTCCCCGGCACAGGTGATGCGGCGCACGTGCAGGTCGCGCGCCGGATCGAGGCCCATGCCGCGCGCAGTCTGAGCCATGCCCAGAACGTAGGTGGGGGTTGCCATCATCGCGCTCGCCTGAAGCTCCTGGAGTTTCAAGATGCGCGCTTCCGTGTCGAGCACGCCGCCGGGGACCACCTCGCAGCCCATCTTCTCCGCGGCGTAGTGGGCCGCCCAGAAAGCGACGAAGATGTTGTAGCCAAAGGGCAGAAAGACCCGGTCGCGGGCCCGATAGCCCTGAGCGTAGAGCAGGTAGCTCCAACATTCGGCCCACCACTCCCAGTCCTGCCAGGTGTCCGCCTGATAGACGGCTTGGCCGGTGGTGCCCGACGTCTGGCGGAACTCGGTGACCCGGTCGAGAGGCACGCAGAGGGCGTCGCCGTAGGGGAACGGGTGCTTGCGCTGGATGCCGCGCATGTGGGCCTTCTCCACCTTGGGCACGACACCCGCGTCGGACCAAACTCTCAGCTGGTCGGGATGGAAGCCGGCTTCATCGTACAGGGTACGGTGGAGGCGAGAATGATCGTATGCCCACGAGACGATGGCGCGGAACTTGCGCAGCTGCACCTCTCGCAGCTGTTCGAGCGGCATGGTCTCGAAGATCGGGTTCCAGTAGCGGTCACTGCCGGCTAGCATCGCGGGCTTCCCCCTTGTCATCTGCACCCCCCGGTGCGTCCGCTATTGGTTTGTTGGCCGGTCAGTCAGGCCTATGCATCAGTGTAGCATGCGACTAGAGCGCACCGAACGGCAGGGCGTCGGCGTTGAGGCCCAGGGGGAGGTGTTGCGTGCCGGGGGGCACCACATACCCGCGGGTCGCGCGCGACCCGAGAGCGGACCGGAACGAAGATATTCCCGAAGCCATCGCCGGCGTCGGGGTAGACGACAGCTTGACCTCCAGCGGTATGAGGGCGCTCCCCGTGTCGACCACAAGGTCCACCTCGGTGCCCGCGGTCGTGCGCCAGAAGTATGCCGGTGGCTCTTCCCCGCGGTTCGTCAGCGTCCGCACGACTTCGATGACCACCGCGGTCTCCATCATGGCACCTCCCATAGGGCCGGACAGGGCATGCTCCGGATCCCGGAGGCCGGCCAGATAGCTCAGGGTGCCCAGGTCGCGTGCCAAAGCCAGGCGTCGCGACCTGTGTCAAGCGCGATCTCGGGATAGCCGCCGCGGAGGAAGGCTCCCCACAAGGCACGAGACGTTGGGCCCGCGGGCGCCGCAGCGGCAGCAGCCAAGGCGGCGGTACTACGCTCCCAAGGGAGCGGACTCTGAGGCGCGCCCCGCAGTTCGCGGAAGCTGAGCGGCAGGAGATGGAGGATCGCCACCCGGCCCGCCAACGATTCGGTCACCCGCTTGCGCTTCGTCGAAGATCACCAGAGGCGGATAGAAGGCCAGGAACCCGCGCGGATCCTCGAGGGCGGCCGCCCGCACATCGGGGGGCCTCGAGGGAGATGTAGCGGAACTCGCGACCGAACAGATGCTGGAGGAGCGTGGTCTTGCCGGACTGTCGGGGTCCGGTGAGTACCACAGCGGGGAACTCCTGAACCGCCCGGGTCAGCACGGGCTCGAGACTGCGCTTCAGGTACTGATGCGTGCTATTTTGCATTTCAACTGCATCATAGGAGCTCGCGTCCGAAGAACCCGGTGCGGTTGTCGGTAAGAGCGAAGCGCTCCGCTGTCACCCGGAAGACCGCCAGCTCCGTGGCCAAGGCCGCCAACCGCGGTTGCGCAAGCAGGTCGCGCACAAAGGGGAAGCGGCGCAGGTAGACGGCCATCCCCCCAACTCTGGCGGCGCCCGAGAGCATCTCCGCCCGGCCCCACAGTTGCACGCCCTGGATCTCCTGCCACTCCTGGGCCTCCTCGGTCACGGTCGCCGCCACGCGACTGCCGCCGACGATGTGGGCGCCGTGGCGGCTCGTGGACTTGCTCACGAACACCAGCCGTAACCGGCTGTCGACCGCGTAGAAGACGGTGGCCGCGTGCACCTCCGGATCACCGTCCGGCCTGCCCGCCGCGGTAGCGAGGGTCATCGTATGATGCGCGCGCAGATACGCGGCGATGCGGTCGCGCAGCGGGGTTTCTACAGCCGGAGCCGCCACCCCGTGCATCCTACCCGACGCCCCGCTCGAGCATGTGAGCGCGGGCGCCCTGCCAGCGGTGGAACAGGTCATGGTCGAGGTCGAACTGATCGAGCACCTTGCCCACCGTGTGGTTCACGATGTCGTCGATGGTCTTGGGCTGGTGGTAGAAGCTCGGCATGGGCGGCAGGATCACACCGCCGCATTCGGTCACGTGAGTCATCAGACGCAGATGGTTCAGGTGCAGCGGAGTCTCACGCACCACCAGCACCAGCTTCCGCCGCTCCTTCAAGACCACGTCGGCCGCCCGAGCCAGCAGCGTATCGTTGTAACTGTTCGCGATGGCCGAGAGGCTCTTGATCGAGCAGGGGGCGATGATCATGCCCCCGGTGCGGAACGAGCCCGAGGAGATAGGCGCGGCGATGTCGTCGTTGTCGTGCACATGGTCGGCCAGAGCTTCGATCTCGGCCAGCGAGTAGTCGGTCTCCAGCTCCACGACCCGCCGGGCCGAGCCACTCATCACCAGATGGACCTCCACGGGCGCGTGCCGCAGCACCTCGAGTATACGCACCCCGTAGATCGTGCCCGACGCCCCACTTATGCCCACGATCAGCCGCTTCATCGGCCGTCCTCCTTCAAGTCCGCCCGCCGACAGCCGGGCGGTCGGCCTCGCGCATGAGTTCATAGAGATAGAAGGCCGCCACCACCTGTGCATGCAGGATGTCGCCACGTTCCACCATCCGCCTCACGGCGGGATACGGATGGAACTCCACGCGGATGTCCTCGCCCTCATCGAGATCTAACTCGTCGCTGACCTGGGCGACCCCGCGGGCCAGAAACACGTGTAGCGTGTTGTTGAACACCGCGGGCACGGGAGCCAGACGGCCCAGCCTGGTCCACTCGCCGCCCGCGTGGCCGGTCTCTTCCAGCAGCTCCGCTTGGGCAGCCTCGAGCGGGTCGTAGCCGGGTCCCACTATGCCACCCGGGCACTCCAGCGTGATGTCACCCCATCCGTGCCGGTACTGCCGCACCATCACCAGCCGCTCGTCGCGGTCGAAGGCCACCACGACCACCCAGTCGCGCGACTCCAGCACCACGAACTCGTGCTCCTTACCCGTGCGCGGTGACACAGAGACGTCACGCCGCACCATGAAGATGCGGTGGTCGAACGTGAGTTCGGACCGTATGCGTTGCCACTTGCTGGGGCTCAGAGACGCTCCTTCCCAGGCCTCGACGCCGACTCGCCAACCGGCCCGGCCGCCGCCGATGCTGCCGGGCGCGCGACGCGATGCCTCATCATAGCCCAACGGCGGCCCTGCGAGGCCGGCGCTGCTGTCTACGCTCCCTGCGCAGCCTGGTGCTCGGCCCACACCTCTGTGAACGCCCCGATGCAGGCCTCGGCGAACTCGGTCGAGTACAGGTTGGCGTCGACCTCGCGGATGCGAGACCCGTCGTTCAAGTGCACCCTCAGCTCCTCCGCGAAGGCGTC
>CAZDGO010000079.1:0-8317 GCA_964504825.1 uncultured Gaiellales bacterium | reverse complement strand
CTCACGCTCGCTCATCGCGCCCTGGTGGCGAAGCGTCACTTTTCAGCAGCCTGCTAAGGGCCTGCCGGGGGCGATGCGCCCCGCGTTCGACCTCGGGTGACAGGCAGGCGGTCAGATGACCGGCACGCGCGATCAGGACGTGACCTGCATCCCGCCGTCGACCCAGAAGACCGCCCCGGTGCAGTAGCTGCTCGCGTCGGAGGCGAGCCAGAGCATCAACTCCGCCACCTCTTCGACCGTGCCGTAGCGTTTCATGAGCGACCCCTGGTGGAGCATGGCCGCACCTTTGGCCGCGTCGCCGGGGGAGAAGGTGAGCTCGAGCTGGTGGATCATGGGTGTCTCGATGGTCCCGGGTGCCACGGCGTTGCAGCGGATGCCCGCGGGCGCATACTCGATGGCAGCCGTGACCATGATGCCCAGGACCGCGTGTTTCGTGGCCGCATAGGCGACGTTGCCGGGCTTCGGCCCCAGTCCGCCCGCCGACGAGGTCATGACGATGTTGCCTCCCCCGCTCTTGACCATATGGGGGATCGCGCACTTCATCGTGATGAACACTGAGGTGAGGTTGATCTCGATGACCCGTTTGAAGGTGTCCACCGGGTACTGGGCGAGGTCGGCAACCGTGCCCCAGATCCCCGCGTTGGGCAGGAGGACGTCGATGCTGCCGTAGCGGTCGATCGCGGTCGCCATGGTCTTCTCGGCCTGGTCCGGCTGCGTGAGGTCGGCCGCGAAGGCGCTGACCGTCCCCTCGACGGCCGCCACTGCCCGTTCGAGCCCGGCGGCATCGATGTCGGCTGCGAGAACATTCGCCCCTTCGCGAGCGAATAGTTTCGTTGCCGCCAGCCCGATACCGGAAGCGGCTCCGGTAATGACCGCTGTCTTACCTTCGAGTCTAGCCATCGGTCAGCGCTCCTCTCGGTCGTGTCGTCGCCCTCTGGTTGTAAAACACAGTCGTGCTCAGGAAGGTCGCGGCGAACTCGTGGGCTCTCGCGATCCCGTGTGGCAAACCCCGCGCGCCTTCAGATCCGGCAACGCACGGAGACTACGGGGTCAGCTCCTGCCGAGCGGACCGATCCGCGTCGGAGCTAGCCGGAGCCGCGGCCTCTTTTCCCCCAGCCCGGCACCTTCTGGCCGAGCCCGATGATGCCGGATGGTAGGAACAGCATCACCAATATGATGACGATCCCCGAGAGTATCGGGCTGAAGCCGGCGAAATATTGGTCTCCGTACCAGGACAGGAGATAAATCAAGAACGCACCCAGCCACGGACCAATGATCGTCCCCGTTCCCCCGAGCACGACCATGAGGATCGGGTAGAACAGCCAGTTCTGAGTGAGGACGTTGGACGGCGTCACCTGAAGGAGATAGTAGCCGTATATGCTGCCGGCCACCCCCGCCATGGACGCCCCCACAGCGAAGGCAATGACCTTGTACTTGAGTACGTTGATGCCGTGCGACGCTGCGGAGACCTCGTCTTCCCGGATGGCCTTCAAAGCAAGCCCGACCCTGGAAGAAGTCATGAAGTAGACCGCCAGGGTCGCCAGAACGGCTACCAGGAAAGCTACCCAATAGTGAGTGCGCAAGTTGAAACTGACGTCCGCCGGCATTTTCGAGACCAGCATCCTGCCCTCTGCCCCACCGGTGAACATCCCCCCATTGATGAAGAGAACAGTGACGATCATCCCCATCCCAAGGGTGCCGAAGGCGAAGTAGTCGCCCCGCAGGCGGGACAAAAGCGGGACTCCTACTAGGACGGCGAGGATGAACGGCGTCACTCCGCTGAGGATCATCAATACCGGGTCGAAGTAGTACCCGGTCTTGGTGACATCGTTGTACCACAACAGCGCCATCGTATAGGCCCCAACGCCGAAGAAGGCGTTCTGCCCCAGACTGATCTGCCCCGTGTAGCCGCTTATCAGATTCCAACCCTGTGCGACGATGACGTACACGAAAACGTTGAAGAAGAAGATGCCGTATTGCCCGTTATGGACATCGTAGTAGAAGGGCAGAGTCCCGAAGAAAACGACCGCCAGGGCCCCGAGGCCTGCCCAGATCAACTTCCGTCTATTCAACCTTTTGTAGTCCGACATTGGCCTCATATCCGCGCCATCGCTTCGATCTTCAACAGCCTCCTAATTCAGACCTTCTTGACCAGCCCCCGCCTGCCAAACAAACCCTGGGGCAAGAAGATCAGCACCAGCATGAAGATTCCATAAGAGGCTACCTCGATCCAGGCAATGCCTATGTAGTAGGCGGCGAGGTTCTCGATTATTCCCAGGAGAAGGCCCCCTGCGAGAGCTCCGAAGACGTTTCCCATGCCCCCGAGAGCAAGCGCGACCAGGGCTTTCATGGCAAAGGTGAATCCAAACTGGTAGTCAAAAGAGTAGACCGAAGCCATGCCAACACCGGCCACCCCCGCCAGGGCTATCCCTATGGCGAAGCTTACCGCGCACACCCAGACGGAGTTGATCCCCTGGATCGTCGTCGCCTCCATATCCTCGGAGGCTGCTCTCACCGCTGTCCCCACCCGAGTCTTCTTGAGGAAGACGAACACAACAAGAGCAGACCCAAGCGCGAGTCCCAGAAGCGAAAGGCGCAGCCACGACACCCGGAGGCCCCAAACCACGATCATGGCGCCTGAATACGAGAGGTTCAAGCCACGCGGCGTGGCCGACCAAACCTTCAATATCAGGTTGTCGACGAGGTACATCAGACCCACCGCGAGCAGCAACGAGACGTTCCTGTCCTCGAGCGCGGCAGCCTTCCGGAACAGGAGGTAGAACAGCCCCAAGCCCACAACAAACGCGAGAGGCACCACCGTGAACAAGGATAGATACGGATCAATACCGGCTTTCTCGAACGACCAGTAGACCAAGTAGGCGAAGAAGATGATCATCGTCCCTTGGGCAATGAAGATGATCCTCATCGTCCCGAAGATGAGGCTGAGACCAATGGCCGCGATGCCATACATGGACCCCAGGAGAATGCCGTTGATAAGGATCTGAACTAGCGAACCCACTACAACCTGCTCCCCCGTTCGCCTACATAGGCCTTCCGTACGTCATCGTTTGCAAGCAGCTCTCCCCCGGTTCCACTCAACACCATGTGTCCTGTCTTCATCACATACGCCCTGTTGCAGATTTTCAGGGCCATGTGGATGTTCTGCTCGACCAGGAGGACAGTTGTCCCTTGCACGTTGAGCGCGACGATCAGATCGAAGATCGTCCTCGTCAGAATGGGGCTGAGACCCAGAGAAGCTTCGTCGATCATGACAAGTCTTGGTCGGGCCATAACGGCCCGTCCGATCGCCAGCATCTGCTGCTCGCCGCCGCTCATCAGACCGGCCTTGCCGTTCATCCGATCCTTCAGCACCGGGAACAGCGCAAAGACCCGTTCGAGAGAGTCCTTGTAGCCGGCCCGAGCCTTCGGCAGATACGCTCCCAGCCTCAGATTCTCGAGGACGGTGAGAGTCTGGAAGAGCCGCCGGCCTTCCGGCACCATGACGATGCCTTTGTCGACGCGGTGCTTCGTATTCAAATGGGCGAGGTCTTCACCCTCGAAGAGGATGTGTCCGCTGATGGGGTGAAGAAGGCCCGAGATGGTCTTCAGCAGGGTGGTCTTCCCCGCGCCGTTGGCCCCGACGAGAGCCACGATGGACCCTTCCTCGACCTCCAGGGAAACGTCCCACAGAGCGCGCACGTCCCCGTAGGCAACACTCAATTCTTTGACCTCAAGCAACTGGTTCGCCAAGGTACGCTTCTATGACTTTCGGGTCGCACGCCACGTCGTCGGGACAGCCATCGGCTATCTTGGTCCCGTAGTCGAGCACGCCTACGCGGTCACAAAAGTCCAGAACCGCGTCCACCTTGTGCTCGATCCACAGGATGGAGAATCTCCGCTCATCTCTTGTCGTCCCGATCACCCCAAGCAGGTGCTGCATCTCGACTTCGGTCAGGCCGGCCATGGGCTCATCGAGCAGGATCAGCGTCGGCATCGATGACAAGCCCATCGCTATTTCCAGCAGGCGCCGGTCGGACAGGGTCAAGTGCGCCGTCTTGATGTCACGCTTGTCGGACAACTCGACCAGCTCAAGGGCCTCCGTGGCGCGTTGCTTGGGACTCTGGGCATGATGCTTGGCACCATAAACGGCCGCCGTCATGACGTTCTCCATGACCGACATCTTCAGAAAGGCTCTCACGAGCTGGTAGGTCCGGGATATTCCCAGATGGCAGATCTTGTGAGGGGCAAGGCCGGTGATCTCGTCCCCCTTGAACTTGATGCTGCCGCGATCCGGCCGATAGATGGAAGTGATGAGATTGAACACCGTGCTTTTTCCGGCCCCGTTCGGGCCGATGAGGCCCACGGTCTCCTCCTCGTGCACGACGAAATCCAGGTCGTTGATGACCTGCAGACCTCCGAAATGCTTGGAGACTCCGCTCAGCGTAAGAAGGGGCGCGCCAGCAGGCACTATGACGAACCACCGCCTAACAAGTGATTTCCCCCCCGGGACCGATCAACGTATCAACAAACGCTCGTGTGCGAGCGAGTCGTCACAATTAGCAGACGGCAGCATAGCAGACGGCAGCAGCTTTGGAAATACGGGCTAGCCGGTTCCGGTCTTCTATCGGGGCGCGACCGCCGTCCGATCTGCATCGTGCAACTTGCGGCAAGAAGAAACCCCCCCTCCTCAGATCACCGAGGAGGGTGGGGGTCTATCGTCAGCCTGTCACTGCGTCGACTCGGTCAGCCGTATCACGGCTTCGAGGTCGCCGACAGTCTGGCCGCAGCCTACCTCTTGTCCCAGGGAACGAACGTCACCGTCTTGCCGGTGGCGAATTCCGTCGGGTAGAGGACCACGCGCTTCCCGTCTGCGGCCCATTGGAACGCGAGGAACGGGATGTCGGCGATGCCTTGGTCGTTGTACTTGATATCGCCGATGGTGGTGCCTGGGAAGCTGCCGTTGAAGACCTGGTCCCTCACGGCGCCGGGTTCGGTCGATCCGGCTCTCTCGATGGCCGTGAAGAGGACCTGGGCCGCGCCGTAGTAGAGGCCGACGCTATTCGAGGTAAAGCCGTTGTGTTCAGCCGTGAAGGCCGCTCCCAGTTCCTTGGCGTAGGGGAATGGCTGGGTTTCCGACCAGAAACCGTCGTGGCCGATGTAGTCCGCGTCGGACCCAAGGGCTTTATAGAAGTCGCCGGGCCAGAAGCCTTTGTACCCGAACAGGTACTTCGGCGACCAGTTCTGTTCCTTCATCTGCTTGACGAACGTGATGCCGTCCGTGGGAGCGATCAGGCAGACTACCCCGTCGACGTTAGCCTGCTTGAACTTCAGGATGATCGAGGAGAAGTCCTTGTTGCCCTCAACGAACTTCTCGTACGAGACAACGTTATAGCCTTCCTTTTCGAGCCCCGCCTTGGTGGCATCGCCGAAACCTACGCCGTCCGGCGTGTTCTCGGTCATGACGGCGAAGTTCTTAGGCGCATCAGCCGGATCCATTGCCTTGATGCTGCCGATGGCCACGGCGCCGGAATCGGCAGCCGACTCGAACATGTCGGTGGACCACTTCAAGTCCATGCCGCCGATGAATCCCGGGAACGATCCGTCAGGGCTGGCCTCGTCCGTCCAGCTTGAAGTGATGTGGAAGTAGACCCCGTACTTCTCGGCCACCTGCGCCGCTGCCTGGTTGACCGGGGTGATGTTGCCGCTCAGGACGAGCTTCAGGCCATCGGCCTTGATGAGCTTCTCCATGGCCGCGGCGCCCTCGGTGGGCTGGCTCTTATCGTCGCCGAACTTCAGCACGACATTGTGCTGCTTGCCGTCGGCGAGCTTGATGCCACCCTTGGCGTTGATGTCGGCGGCGGCCTTCTCCTGTGCCCATTTCTCTTCTTGGCCGGTCAGGACGTTCGAGCCGGTCATGGAGTTGATCGCGCCGATAACGATGTCATCGCCCTTTTCAGCGCCTGCGGCGGTGGTGTCGGTCGATGGTCCCGCGGTCGTGTCGGTCGGTGCCGCGGTGGTCGTCGTCGTGCCGGAACCGCATGCCGCCAGCGACACGGCGACTAGAACGAGCACCACGAGTGCCGCCCCGATGAGAAGAAGTCTGCTGTGTTTCACGAAACCCCCCTGGAGAATGTGACGAAAGACGTGGAAACGCGCATGAAGAACCTTACTTCGTTCATCTCATAGCCACCCCCTGATAGCACCCGACATATTCGTGAGACCGATGGTGTGACTCCCGGTCGGCGCATCCTGCGACCCTTCGAACGCCCCACCCCTATTAGCAGGCTGCCCCGATAGCTTTGCAGGAGTGGTCGCATTGTACCAGACCACTCTGGGGCATAGTCAAACAGCGCCACGGCCTCAATGTGGGGCGCGTGGGTCCGGCAATTGACTTGCCCAAGGGCCGAGAATATAATGCCCCCCATTCCGGAATCCGGAGGCTCATCACTGAGGTGAACGGGGGGCCTCAGGGACCGCTCCATAGCGCCGCGGAAGAATCGGTGGGCTGCACACCGGGCAAGCAGTAACTCGAGACCTCGGTGCTCGTCGTCTGGGCAGCAACGTCGATTCGGTCTTCGAAGGGCATGGCTCGGGCACCCGTCCCGGCGTGGCGCGAGGACAGAGGGCTGCCCTGCATCATATTGGACTCTCGGGGCGCGCGACCATTCGCCCACGACATCACGGCAAGGGGCTGAGCGCTTGAACACGCGGCAGAACGAGATCCCCACGATCTGGACGACCACCTGCACCGACACGCTCAACACGGGCACGTGGCGGGCGGTCACGCCGATCTACGAGTGGCGGCCGTCGCCCTGCCACGTCGACTGTCCCATCGACAACGACATCCCCCGGTGGATCAAGCGCATCGAGGGTGGCAATCTGGAAGCGGCCTGGCGCGACGTGGCACAAACGAACCCCTTCCCGGCCGTCACCGGCCGGGTTTGTCACCACCCGTGCGAGGGGCACTGCAACCGGGCCGTTCTCGAGGCCTCCGTCGGAATCAACGGGTTGGAGCAGTTCCTCGGCGACGCGGCCCTCGAGCACGGTTGGGCGCTGCCGGCGCCAGGCCCGGCGCAGAACCGGCGGGTGGCCATCGTGGGCGGGGGTCCGGCCGGGCTCTCGTGTGCCTATCACCTGCGCCGCCTGGGCTATGACGTGACCGTCTTCGAGTCTCGCTCTCAGCTTGGTGGACTGCTGAGGTATGGCATCCCCGAGTACCGCTTGGCACGAGCGGTGGTGGAGGGAGAGATACGGCGGATCCTGGATCTCGGCGTGGAGGTCAGGCTGGATACGTCGGTGTCAGATGCCGCCGCGCTCGACCGGCTACAAGAGGACTACGACGCGGTCTTCTTGGCGACGGGGGCGCAGCGCGCCCGGAGGCTCGGCGATCTAGAGGAGAGCGCCGGTTCGGCCGGGGTGATCGACGGGCTCGAGTATCTGCGCCGCTGCACCGGGGGCGTGGCCTGCGACATCGGAGATCGAGTGGTGGTGATCGGGGGTGGGAGTGCGGCCATGGATGCCGCCCGCACGGCCCTCAGGCTGGGAGCCAAGGAAGTGAGCGTGGTCTACCGGCGTCAGCGGGAGCAGATGCCGGCCATGCCCGATGAGCTCGAGCAGGCCCTGGAAGAGGGGGTCGTGCTCTACGATGGCGCGATCGTCCGGGCCGCGGAGACGGTCGACGAGGGCGCGACGTTGAGTTGCGCATGCCAGAAAGTGACCATCGACGCCGGTGCCCCGAACGGGGCGCTACGGCTGATCCCCGTAGAGGGCGGGGAGTTCACCCTGCAAGCCGACGTGATCGTCGCCGCCATCGGCCAGGATCCCGACCTGGACGGTTTCGCAGGTATGCTGCGGATCGAAGGGGGCGTCGTCGAGATCGATCCGGTCACCTTGGCCACGAATCGCCCCGGCGTGTTCGCGGGCGGCGATGTGGCCTCGAACGCGCGCTACGTTTCGGTGGCCATCGGCGAAGGCCGCCGGGCGGCCTTCGCGATCGCTTCCTACCTTGGTCATCCCGAGGCGGCGATGCCGCCTCGCTACTCCCTCGACCAGGCGGTGAACCAGAAACAGGTGAACGTGGACTATTTCGAGCCCGCGGAGCGCAACGAGCGCGAGAGGCTGCCGGTGGAGGAACGTGTGCCGGGGTTCGTGGAGGCGACCAGGACGTTTTCCGCCGCGGCGGCCGCGGCCGAGGCCGCCCGTTGTATGACCTGCGGGGCCTGCATCGAGTGCGACAACTGCTTCGTCTTCTGCCCGGATATGTCCGTAGTAAAGGACCCTGAGCAGGATGAGCGCTACGTCATCCTCGAACAGTACT
>CAZDGO010000078.1:0-8453 GCA_964504825.1 uncultured Gaiellales bacterium | reverse complement strand
AAGACCTACGCCTCTACTACTTCCACAACTGCGTGTATGACCACCTGTATCTCGACCCCACGTGCCATCCCCGCAACTCGGTGCTGACCGCCCGGGTGATGCAGGAACTGTCGTCGGAATACAAGCTCGTCCTGGTGGGCGACGCGTCCATGGCGCCCAGCGAGCTCCTGGATAGGGACGGCATAATCTGGTGGGGCACAGTGAACGAGCAGCCCGGCATAGAGTGGCTGCGTCGCCTTGCCCACCATTTCAGCCACGCGGCCTGGCTCAACCCCATCCCCGCGGCCCACTGGGACACGATCTACGGCCGGCAGACCATCGCCATGGTGCGCTCCACGTTCCCCATGTTCGAACTGACCGTGGACGGTCTGACCCAGGCCGTACGCAGCCTCGTGGCCCGGCGCTGATCCCGCCAAAGCCAGCACCAGCCCGACGCCGAGCACGCCCAGCACCACGGCCGAGACCAGCGCGAAGCCCCACTCGCGCCGCCGAGCGAACGCCCCCAGCAACACCACCACGCGCGCGGCCGGCGTGACTACCAGCACGAGGATGCCCAGACTGAGAAAGCCATTCGACCGACCGGCCCACAACGCCGCGGGGATCTCGGCCAGAGGCAGCGCCTGTGGAGCCGCGGGACCCGCCCCCACGGCGACCAACAGCGCGCCCGCGATCATGAGTGCCGACGCCACGCCGAGCCCGACGGCGAGCACACGCGAGACGACCAGGTTAAGCGCATGGTCGGCGTCTCGCGCCGGTCGCCGATTTGTCCGTGCCGCGTCCATCTAGCGAACGCTGATCCCGAAGGCAGCCAGCACCATCTGAGCAGCTAGCAGCATCATGACGATGGCCAGGGCGAACACCAGATGGCTGCTCTTGAGTCGGGAAGCCAGGCGCGAGCCGGCGAACGCCCCCACCGTGACGCCGAGCACGACCGGTACTACCACGCGGGGATCGATATAGCCGCGCGAGTAGTAGATGAACGCGCTTGCACAGGCAGTCACGCCGATCATGAAGTTGCTGGTGGCTATAGCGGCCTTGGGTGGCACTCCCATGGCGAGAGTCATGGCCGGCACTTTGATCACCCCTCCCCCGATGCCGAGCAGACCAGAGAGATTGCCGGCGACGAAGGAGGCGGCCAGGCCGAACGGCACCCGGCGCACCGCATAGGCGACGTCCTCGCCTCGGCGCTGGTCGTAGTACCGGCCGCCCAGGCGGCCGTGCAAGTCACCACCCGGCGTGACGTCGGTAGCCGCCACCGGCTCTGTGCCGCGCCTCACGACCATGTAGATGCCCACCGTAGCGAGCACGACCCCGAAAACACCGCTGAGCACCTCGCGGTTCAAGGAGGTGGCCACCAGTCCACCGACCACGGCGCCCACCGTGGTGGCCACTTCCAGGATCATCCCCAGGCGGATGTTCGACAAGTCGTGACGCAGATAGCCGACGGCGGCGCTGGTGGAGGTCGCGATCACCGCGACCAGGCTGGCGGCGATCGCGGTGTGGATGGGGACACCCATGAAGAGACTGAGAACGGGAACCAGGAAGATGCCACCCCCCAAGCCCACCAAGGCGCCGAACAGACCCACCGCGACACCGACAACCAGATACGCGGCGACGATCACGAGCGCGCGCTCACGGTCGGTCCGCCCGCGATCAGTCCGCGCAGCTTCACAGCACGAGACGCTCTTGGATGGTCTTCCTCGTCTCATCGGTCAAGTAGCAGCCCTCGACGCAGTCCTGCTGGCACGTGCCGTCACACGGCTCGATGTGCACCGTCACGCTCGACTCTGGGAAGTGCTCGCGGATATCCCGCGATATGACCTCGGTGATCGCATGCGACGCGTCGACCGACATCTCACCGTCGACCAGCATATGGAACTCGATGAAACGGGTGTGGCCCGCCTTGCGAGTGCGCATGTGGTGAAAGCCGCGAATGGGAGGCACCAACCCGGCGATGTACTCCCTGATCCAGAGCTCTTCCTCGGGCAGGCTCACATCGAGGAGATCGCGGGCCGCATTGATGGTGAGCATGTAGGCCGCCCGGATGATCAACAAGGCGATCCCCAGAGCCGCGACCGGGTCGACCCACTCCCACTCGTGACCGGGAAACAACAGCTGAGCCGACCACATGAAGGCCAGACCGGCCATGACGCCCACCGAGGTGTAGACGTCGGTGCGTAGATGCCACCCGTCGGCTTCGAGGGCCACCGACTGCGTCTCGCGACCCACCTTGAAGAGCAGCCGGGACACGAAAAAATTGGCGACCGCCGAAAGGCCCATCACGGTGACGCCCCATCCGAGCGACTCGACGGCCGTGGGGTGCAATAACTTCTTCACCGCTTCAAAAATGATGTAGGCGGCGGCTCCAAAGATCAGTAGGGCTTCGACCGTGCCCGAGATATTCTCCACCTTGCCGTGGCCGAAGGGATGGCCGTCGTCGGCGGGCTTGCCCGCCGTGCGCACCGCGAAGAGGGCGATGAGGGAAGCGATCAAGTCCACGCCCGAGTGCAAGGCCTCCGAGATCACCGACACCGACCCGATCAGCAGACCCACTATGAGCTTGAACGCGACCAGGGTTCCGTTGGAGGCCACCGAGAGTAGGGCCACCTGGCTCTTGCGCCTGCGCTGCGCTTCGTGCACTGCTCTCCTCCGAACCGCGAAGAAAACCCCGCTGAGACGAGGGGGATTGTAGCGCAGAGGTCGGGGTTTGCGTCACCACCACGAGTTGGCGACCGTGCGGCGGCGCTCTCTGAAAAGCGCAGGTATGCTACGGTCGGCAACGAAACGAATGCAGCCGGCGGCGGCGTGCGCGAGGAGGCACCGGTGTCCATCACGTACCGCACAATCGTTCCCGAGGAGATCCCTGCCTTCGCTCGGGCCGACAGCCTCGCCTTCGGACACTTCCCCACTCCACCAGGAAATCCTCAGCCCATCGGGGCGGCGCGCCCACCTTGTCACCGAGGTTGGGTTCGCACTATGTCAATTGAACTCTTCGTATTCGATCAGCACGGGTTTCGGCAGATGAAGACCGAACCGTATCTTGCCGGTACACGCTCCCCATGGTGGGCTATGATGGCTGCCGTTCACAATAACGCCACTTTACTATTGCCGTTCCTTGATACTGGCACTATCATGGTATAGCCGAATAGGAGAAGGAGCGCGGGCGGATGCCCCTCAATGTCAGAATCCTCGAATCCGTCAATCCATGGTGGGCAACCGGCGTCCTTCCGGCCCGCTATGCCAATACCATCCCCCGAGAGAGCCTGCCCGCGCTCATGCGGGGGCTTTCGCCATCACGGGTGACGCTGGTACTCGGACCCCGCCGGGTGGGCAAGACCGTGCTCCTCCACCAGCTTGTCGGCCTGCTGCTTGGCACCGGCATCGCCCCGCAGAACATCGTGTACCTATCGGCCGACGATCCTATCCTGGGTGACCCGGCCACCCTTCTACCGGAGGTAATCGAATACCTGACCTCGGCCGACGAAACCCTGTCTCGCTCCTCAAACGAGCCCCACGAGTCCGCCCCGATATACCTTTTGGCGGACGAGATACACGCGGTCTCCGACTGGCAACGGCTGGTCAAGGGCTACGTGGATCGCGGCGCGCCCATCGTGTTCGTTCTCTCCTCTTCAGCGGGAGCTGCCCTCCACAAGGGAGCGCGAGAGAGCCTGGCGGGAAGAGCGCAGGATCTGGCGCTTCTTCCCTTTTCGTTGGCTGAGTTCGCCGCCTACCGTGGCAGCGTAGCCGCTGATCTTCTCCGGGCAGCGGCGGCCGTGTGGCAGGACGAAGGGGTCGGACCGGTGGTAGAACGCCGAGCCGCGCGCCTGTTGGCTATTGATGCGGAGTCGAAGGGGCTGGGTCCGGAACTCGACCGGTTGACTCACGGCTATCTACGCCTGGGCGGGTTTCCGGAGTACCTATCCGAAGAGGATACACACCGCAGAACCCGCTATTTCGCGGAGACAGTCATCGAACGGGTCATCTATCAGGACGTGCCGGCCATCGCCCAGATCCGCAGCCCATTCCTGATGCGCGAGCTGCTCAGCATGCTACTCTCGCGGGGGCCGGGGATCATCAATATCGCACGTTTGAGTTCCGACTTCGGCGTCAGCCACATCACGGTGGCGGAGTACCTGCGGATCATCCACGTCACCATGTTGAACTTCATTCTGGATCGTTACGCCTCTACGCCTGCGGGTCGCCAAAGAGGTGCCAAGAAGTCGGTGCCCGTAGATCCAGGCTTGGTCACTGCCCTCTCAGGCTGGGACATGCAGGGACAGAACGCCAGAGGCTATGAGGGACTGCTGGCGGAGGTGGTGGTCCACGCCTGGCTCAGACGACATCAGTCCGGCTTTGAGATTCTTCACTGGCGCGAGAGCGAGACCAAGGAGGTCGATTTCGTCATCGCCCGTCCCGGCGCACTCATGCCGATCGAGGTGAAGTGG
This sequence comes from uncultured Gaiellales bacterium, assembly GCA_964504825.1. Classification (GTDB taxonomy): domain Bacteria; phylum Actinomycetota; class Thermoleophilia; order RBG-16-64-13; family RBG-16-64-13; genus JAJZQZ01. Next base: position 4,008 of record CAZDGO010000078.1, on the reverse strand, counting down.
CGCCCGCAGCCCCGAACCCGTCGGTTGACCGGCATGGACGAGTTCACGCGCCACTACCAGCCGAGCTTCAGCCTCACCGTCACGCGTGATAGCTTCGAACTCGCTGCCGAGCGGGCCCGCGTGCCGCTGTGGATGCTGGGGTAGCTACGTGCCTTCGGGATCCTGCCGAGCCTACAACTCGTCGGGCAACTCCCGCAACTCGGCCATCGAGAACACCGGCCCATCCACACACACGTAGCGCGGCCCGATGTTGCAGCGGCCGCAGATGCCGATGCCGCACTTCATGCGCTTCTCGAGGGTGGTGTAGATCTGGTCATCCGCGAACTGGAGCTTCTGCAGACTTTGCAGGACGAACTTGATCATGATGGGCGGACCGCAGGTGATGGCGATGGTGTTGGCCGGCTTGGGCGCCATCTCTTCGAGCACGGCAGGCACGAAGCCCACGCGACCTTCCCAGCCGGGGAACTCCCGGTCGACGGTGATGACGGCATCGATGTCGTCGCGGGCTTCCCACTCTACGATGTTGTACTTGTAGGTGAGGTCGAGGGGCGTGCGGGCGCCGTACAGGATGCTGATCTTCGCGTAGTCAGCCCGGTGCTCGAGCGTGTAGTTGATCGTGGCCCGGAGCGCGGCCGAACCTATGCCCCCCATGATGTACAGAATGCTCTTGCCCTTCCAGGCGTCGACCGGGAATCCGCAGCCCATGGGAGCGCGCACGCCCACCTTGTCGCCCACGTTCAGCTCGTGAAGGGCGGCAGTGACCTCGCCGGCCTTCATCACCGAGAACTGCACGTAGTCCTTCTCGGACGTGCTCGAGTTGATGGCGAAGGTGGACTCTCCCGCGCCGAAGACGCCCAGCTGGCCCACCTGGCCGGGCTCGAACAAGAAGGCCTTCCTGGCTTCCTCGTCGTCGAAGCGCACGCGGAACGACTTGATGTTGGGGGTCTCCTGCACGATCTCGATGATCGTGGCGATCTCGGGCAGGTAGGGATTGCCCGCCCGCTTGCCGGCGCGGGCCGTGCTGGCTCCGACTTCGATGTCGGCAGAGGTCAGACGCGATCTGGTGGCGGCCGCCGCCACGCCGGTGGACTCGTCGGCCATATCTACGCCTCCTCTCCGGTCGCCGCCGTCACGCGGGGCGCTCCCATGACGCGCACCACCTCACGTATGTCGATGCGGGTGGGACAGTGGGTGATGCAACGCCCACAGCCCGAGCAGAGCAGGCTGTCGTACTTGTCGGGGTAGTACCAGAACTTGTGGCTGAAACGGTTACGGAACCGGTTCGACTTGAGGTCGCGCGGGTTGTGGCCGGAGGTCTCGAGCGTGTAGCTGGGGTTGAAGCAGTTGTCCCAGGTGCGGATGCGTTCCCCTCTCGTCTCGACCATCTCGTCGGTGATGTTGAAGCAGTAACAGTTGGGGCACACGTAGGTGCACGTGCCGCACGAGATGCAGCGCATGGCCAGATCGTGCCAGGCGGCGTCCTCGATGTTGGCCCGCAGATTATCGCGCACGCCGGCCAGGTCGAAGGCGATGTCGACCCGGGAGACGGCATTCTCCTTGACCGCCTCCGCGGAGGCCCCCTGCGCCGGCGAGACGTCGGCGAGGCCGGCAAAACCGAGAAGGGCTTCTCCCTTGGGCGTCAGAGCCTCGAGCGTCAGGCCGCCGTCGACCTGAGTCGCGAGAGCATCGACGCCCTCGGTGCCGGCGGGGCTCCCGCCCACAGAGGTGCAAAAGCACGTGGAGCGGGGGTCGCGGCACGTCACGGCCACCAGGGTAGTGACCTCCCGCTTGGCGTTGTAGTAGGGGTCGAAGTAGAAGCCCCCGTAGCCACCGAAGACGTTGTCCATCTGCACGAAGCCACGGGCGTCGCACGGCCTCAGGCCGAAGATCACCTGGGCGGGAGCGTCGTCGACGGTCTCGACCGCGACCACCTCGCGCGCCGTGACGGCCGCGTCCTGCGCCGCCGTCAGGCCGGCGCCCTCAGCCTGGGCCGCAGTGGCCGCGTGGGCCGCCTGCTCCGGGGTGTCGGTAACCGCGGCAGCCGACCCTTCCATAGTGTACTGGTACTTCAGGCACGTCTCCGACTGGCGGAGCACGTAGTTCTTCGGTGACTGCTTCGCCAGCAGGATGTCGAGCTCCACCGCCATGCCCGGGGCCCAGGGCCGGAACAAGACCACCCCGGCCGCGTCTTTCACCGGCGCGATCACCCGCGCCTGCCCGGCGAGGTACCCGAGGAAGGCTTTAAGTTGGTCGTCTGCCAGAAACTTCATCGCCGTCCTCCTTTCTACGAGGCTGCCGGGGGATGACGCTTCGCCCGACCGGACGTGATGGTCGAGTGCGAAGCAAGGACGCAGGGAGCGCGGAGAGCTCGCTCCAGTGTGAGGCCTCGCCGCAGGGGTGCGCTGGGCGAGTGCGAGGCCAGGACGCAAGGAGCGCTCTGGCCGGAGGCCACGGGCGCGACTGAGGACGCCGTATTCGTGCCGTCCAGTGCGGCCGGGCGGTCCAAGGCTTCATTCTTCGGCAGCCTCCCATTAGTGCTCGCCGAGGGTGTCTTCGATACGGAAGGTTTGGAACACCGGCTTCGCGTCGAGGCTCACGCCCGCTTCGAAGCCCAGCATCTCGTAGAGCTCCTTGTTCATCTTGCGGTGCAGCAGGTAGAGGGGGATCTCCACGGGGCAGGCTCTATCGCAGGCCCCGCACGACGGGCATCGCCCGGCCACGTGGAACATGTGGATCATCTGGAACATGAGGTTCTCTTTGGCTTCCACGCGCTGGCTGACCAACTCCGGCTCGCGCGACCGGCACACGCACTGGTCCCAGCAATAACATACCGGGCAGACGTGGATGCACGCAAAACAGCGGATGCAGGTCTCGAAGACCTCGGCCAGCTTGGCGTCCTTCTCCGCCGGGGAGAGGGCTTCGAACTCCTCGATGGCCGCCCACATGGGCTTCTGGTCGGCGGGTTCGGCGATGGGGTCGCCGGCCAGGTCGTCGGCGTAGGCCGGGTTGGGGTAGCGACAGCTCAGACAGTGATCGAACACGAGGTCGCCCTTGGCGAACTCTTTCGACTCCCCGCTCCGCGTGGTCGCCGTAACCGAGTCGCCCGCAAAGGCGATGTCGACCACCTCGTCGCTGAACTCCTTCTCGATCCGCCGCCGGCTGATCACACCGTCGCAGGGCACGCCGATGACGTACAGCCGGTCCTTGTCGACCAGCTCCTCCTGCAACAGCGCCACCAGCGTGCGGCTGTCGCAGCCCTTGACGCACACCCCGATCTTGGCATTGGGGGGGTCGGGCATCTTGCGCTTGAGAAAGGTGGTGAGGTTGTGATGGGCCAGAGGGTTCCAGACCAACTGGTCCACGTCGGCGGCATCTTTGACGAACGCCGGGATCATCTCGGAGGTGTTGTAGCCCACCTTCCAGCCGATGACGTAATCCACCCGGCCCTCGGTCAGAGCGACCCTGGCCAGCTCGCGGATAGTCTCCTCGCGGGTGCTCACAGGGCCCTCCCTGTGCGAGGGCCGAGAGCCTTGACCTGGTTCACGAACTCTGTGACCACCTGCTGCCAGCGGCCGCCTTCCGAAGCCGACACCCAGGTGTATTTGAAGCGTTCGGGCTCCACCCCCAGGAAGGGCAGCATGCGGTCGAGGAGCTCGAACTTGCGCCGGGCATAGTAGTTGCCCTCGGAGTAGTGGCAGTCGCCGGGGTGACAGCCGCTGATGAGCACTCCGTCGGCCCCCTTCTCGAAGGCCTTGATGGCGAACAAGGGATCGATGCGGCCGGTGCAGGGCACCCGCACCAGGCGCAGGTTGAGAGGCTGCTTCAGCCGGGCCGTTCCGGCGCCGTCAGCGCCGGCGTAACTGCACCAGTTGCACACGATCCCCAGCACCTTCACTTCGGGGGCACTTCCCGAGGCGGCGCCGGCTGCTTCTGCTGTTGTTGCTGCGCGAGCCATCGTCACCGCCTTTCTATGCGTAGAGGACTTCTTCGATCTGGTCGAGGATGGAG
>CAZDGO010000077.1:0-8561 GCA_964504825.1 uncultured Gaiellales bacterium | reverse complement strand
TGTCAGCGCTGTGAGCGTGGCCTTGGTGAACGCGCACGGCGAGCCCGCGGCCGTCCTGATCCTGGTGGGCACGTTCTCCTCTGATCTCGTCCCGGACCGCGGACAGAGTGCGGTGCGCGCCGCCCAGGAGATGCAGACCCGCCTCTCGCCGTTCCTACAGCTCGTTTCAGAATGACGCTTCGCGAACACCGCCAACGCGCGCGATGCATGATGACCAGGGGAGAAGATGACTGACTTCCGCTACGCCAACGCACCTCGCGAGATGGAGGTCTACGGCTACGACCGGGTGGTGAAGAGCCACTGCCGCATGTGTCACGGTGGTTGCGGCATGCTGGTCTACGTCAAGGACGGCCGGGTGGAGAAGCTCTCCGGCGACCCCGACTGCCCCATCAGCCACGGCACCGTGTGCAGCAAGGGCCTCGCCTCGATGCAGCTGGCCTACCATCCCGACCGGCTCACCCATCCGGTGCGCCGCGTGGGGCCCAAGGCCGGCGGGAAGTGGGAGCGCATCAGCTGGGACGATGCCCTCGATACCATCGCCGAGCGGATGCTGGCCTACAAAGAGGAGCACGGGGCCGAGTCGGTGGTGATGGGGTACGGCACGGGGCGCGAGAACGAGTCGGTGGTGTACCGTTTCGCGAACTACTTCGGCAGCCCCAACGTGCTCACCGCGGGCCACTTCTGCTACGGTCCCCGTATCGCAACCACGGTGATCACCTGCGGCTCGAACGTGATCGTCGACTACGACAACAACCCCCGCTGCATCATGGTCTGGGGCAATAACGTCACCATCAGCAACCCCGACTGTTACAAGGGCGAGCCCTTCTCTCAGGCACTGAACGCCGGGGCCAAGCTCATCGTGATCGACCCACGCCTGACCCGCGTGGCCGCCCGCGCCGACATCTGGCTGCAGCTGCGCCCGGGCACCGACACCGCCCTGGCGCTGGGCATGGCCAACGTGATCGTGCAGGAGGATCTCTACGACAAGGAGTTCGTCGCGGCATACACGCACGGCTGGGAGGAGTTCAAGGCCCGGGTGGCCGAGTATCCGCTCGACCGGGTGGAGGAGATCACCTGGGTGCCCAAGGAGAAGATCGCCGCAGCCGCCCGCCTCTTCGCCACCACCAAACCGGCCGCCGTGCAGTGGGGCGTGGCCATCGAGCAGCAGGTCACCTGCGCCGACAACAATCGCGCCCTTCTGTGCCTCATGGGGATCACGGGAAACATCGACGTGCCCGGCGGTCAGGTGTTGTTCCGCCAGCCGCCCATCCGCAACGTCAGCGAGTTCGGCGCCCACAAAGCCCTCAACCCCGAGCAGGCCGCGAAGCGCCTGGGAGGCGACGTGTTCCGCCTGGCCGGCAACTTCGGCATCATCAACCCGAAGTTCGTGTGGGACGCCGTGCTCACCGAAGAGCCGTATCCGGTGAAAATGTTGTTCTTCATCAGCTCCAACCCTCTGATGACCCGGGCGAACGCCCGCGAGGTCTACGAGGCCCTCCAGAAGGTGGAGTTCATGGCGGTGGCCGACTTCTTCCTCACCCCCACCGCGGAGCTGGCCGATATCGTGCTGCCGGCGTCCACCTGGCTGGAGATGGACTACCTGGGCGACTACTGGAAGCGTCACGGCTGGTTGTTGCCGCGCCGCAAGGTGATCCAAGTGGGCGAGTGCCGCTCCGACCACGACATGCTGAACGATCTGGCCCATCGGGTGGGTCAGGGCGAACACTGGTGGGACGATTTCGAGCAGGGCCTCGACTGGATCCTCGAACCCTCCGGTTTCACGTTCCAGGACTTCCTCAAGATGGACCACTATCGGGGAGAGGTGAAGTACGAGAAGTTCCGGGAACGCGGTTTCTCCACCCCCACCCGGAAGTTCGAACTGGTGTCGACCAAGCTGGCGGAGTGGGGCTACGACCCTCTGCCCCAGTTCCGTGAACCTCCCGAGAGCCCCGTCAGCCGTCCAGACCTAGAGGCGGCCTTCCCCTACATCCTCATCACCGGGGCTCGGCAGCCGGGCTTCTTCCACACCGAGAACCGCCAGCTCCCCTGGACGCGGGAGCTGCATCCCGATCCCATCGTAGAGATCCACCCTGAGACGGCCGAAAAAGAGGGCATCCAGGATGGCGAATGGGTCGTGATAGAGTCCCCGAGGGGGCAGATCAGGCAGCGGGCCAAACTGACTGAAGGCCTGCATCCGCGGGTAGTGTCGGCCCAGCATGCGTGGTGGTTCCCCGAGAAGCGCGATCCGGGCCACGGGTGGGATGAGTCGAACGTCAACATCTTGACCGACAACGGCTACGACAACTGCGACCCGGCCATGGGGGCCACGTCGATCCGCACCCTCCTGTGCGTCATCCGCCCCGAAGGCCCGCGCGACAGTTCCGGCGGCGGGGAGCGGACGCCATGACGCGCTACCGGTTGCGCATAACCGACGAACTCTGCTGGGGCTGCCAGACCTGCGAGGTGGCCTGCAAGGCCGAGAACGGCGCGCCCACGGGCGTCAAGCTCATCCGGGTGACAGAAGACGGACCCTTCTGGAAGGACGACGAGCTGCAGTTCCTCTTCCGCGTGAAGCGCTGCCGCCAGTGCGGCAGGCCGAAGTGCGTTGAGGCTTGTCCAGTGGCGGCCATCGCCAAGCGCGACGACGGCATCGTGGTGCTCGACGAAGACCGGTGCGACGGATGCCGGGCATGCATCGAGGCCTGTCCCTACGACGCGATCGCCTTCGACGACGCCCGGGGAGTGGCCACCAAGTGCAACCTGTGCCACCATCGCATCGACGAAGGACTGCTGCCGGCCTGCGCGGACAACGTCTGCTTGGCACACTGCATCCATCTGGCGGGCGCCGAGGTCGGCTCCCGGCCCGCGTGACCGCATGCACGACGAAAGACCGGTGCCCATCGGGAGCCCAGTAGAACTCAAGGGGGGTATTCGATGGTAGACCACGAGCGCGCAACCCACATGTCTCGCGACGAGATGACCCAGCTCCAGACCGAGCGGCTGGTCGGCCAGGTGGCATACGCGTACGAGCGCATACCGTTCTACCGCGAGCGCTTCGACAGCGCCGGGGTCTCTCCCGACGACATCCGTGGCTTGGACGATCTCCACAAGCTGCCCTTCACCGTGAAATACGACATCCAGGAACGTTTTCCCTATGGTCTCTGTGCCGTCGGACCCCGGGAGATAGCACGGGTACACTCCTCGTCGGGCTCCACGGGGATGCCGGTCAACACCTGCTACACCAAGCAGGACATGGCCGACTGGGGCGAGTGCATGGCCCGCGGCCTGGCCATCGCGGGAGCGACGTCCGACGACGTATGCCAGATCGCCTTCCGCTACACCCTGTTCACGGGAGCCTTCGGCCACCATCTGGGCGCCGAGACCCTAGGCGCCACCGTCATCCCCACCAGCTCCGGCCAGACCGACCGCCAGATTCTCATGATGCAGGCCTTCGGCACCACCGTGCTCCACTGCACCCCGTCATATGCGGTCATGGTGGCCGAGAAGATGGAGGCGATGGGCATCGACGTGCGGGCCTTGCCGCTACGCCTGGGTGTACACGGAGCGGAACCGATGACCGACGGCGTGCGCGACGAGATCCAGGAGCGCCTGGGTTACCGCATCGCCCGCGACTACGGGCTCACCGAGCTGGGCGGATGCGGCGTCTCGATCGAGTGTGAAGCCCAGGAGGGCTATCACATCCACGAGGACTACTTCTATCCCGAGATCATCGATCCCACCACCGGCGCTCCCCTCCCCGACGGCGAGATCGGCGAGATGGTGTTCACCACTCTTGCCAAGGAAGCCGCTCCCATCCTGCGGTATCGCACCCGCGACCTCGCGTCGCTCACCCGCGACACATGCGGATGCGGCCGCACTCTGGTGCGTCACGGTCTCATCCTGGGCCGCACCGACGACATGCTGATCGTCGGAGGCGTCAACTTCTTCCCCACCCAGGTGGAGTGCGCCCTCACCTCGTTCGCCGAAGTCGCTCCGCATTACCTCATCCGGCTGTCGACTCAAGGCCGCCGCGACGCGGCCTGCGTGGACTGCGAGCTCGACCCCGGGGTGTGGGCGGCAGCGAGTGACGACGCCAAGATCGAGCTGCGCGGACGGATGGAACACAAGATCAAAGACATCGTCGGCTTCCGGATGACCTGCAACCTGGTGCAGCCCTTCTCCATCCCCCGCTCCGAAGGCAAGACCAAGCGCGTGCTCGACGAGCGGTAGCCGTCGCACCAGGGGGTCGGCGGCGGCGCCCAGCAGGCTAGAGCAACCCTTCCACCACCCGCGCAAAGGCTTCGAGGTCATCGAGATCGACCCGGATGATCCGGTACACAAGACGGAAGTCGGTGTCCCAGTAGAGGTGTACGAGTCGGTTGCGGAAACGAGCCATCTCGACGAGCCGGGTGGTCAGCTCTTGATCAATGATCCCCGCCTCGCCAAGCCTCTTGAAGCAGGCTGAATACTCGGACGGAACGTAGCTGAACTCCTTGGCGCACACGTGGTAGCAGATACCGAGCGCCGCCTGGATCGCGGTGAGCAGCCGCGAGCGGGCGATGTCTTGGCTGTCGGGATCGGCCAGGAAGTCCTCTTCCGACATCTCGGCGATGCGAAGGAGCCGTGCCCGCGAATGCCGGATGTCGCCGATAAAACCAGCGATACGCTCAGCGTCCAGTGTCATGCTCCGCTCCGCCCCGCCACAAGGTCCTGCACCGCATGCCCTCGCAGAAGCTCCATATCGAGGTAGTGGGGTACCACGTACTCCACCACCCGGGCGAACGCGTCCGCGTCCCGGAGGACGAGAACCCGTCCGGTCAGAGCCCGGAACTGCGCGTGCAGGGGCGCCTCGTTGTACGTGCGCACGTCGACAGGCACCATGTCGCCCAAGATTTCGCGCGCTTTCTCCTCCAAGGCTACGCCCAGACGGCCCTCGGCGCGCCACGCGCGAGCCAGCGCGGGCTCGGACAGGTAGAGGGCCACGTCGAGGTCGCGCACGACTCGGTCCCCCTTCCCCTCCACGGCTGACCCGTAGAGGGTGGCGAAGAGCACGCACTCATCGCCCGCCAGGACCGGGACGAAAGCCGCAATCAGCTCCTCGCGGGCGGCGTCGGTCAATCGGAAACTGCGAATCTCGCGAGTGTGCGTGGGTTCGTCCATCGTACTCTTCGCGAGGATAGCACGGCACAGGCGAGCCCATTGATCCGCTGGAAGAGCCAAGCGTCCACGTGCGCATCCTCCCCAATCGTGAGCAGTGACTATAATGGCATCGAGGAATGATGCGTTCGGGAGGATACATGCACACGCCCAAGATCGCGGTCATAGGCATAGGGGCCATCGGCTCGGTGCTGGCGGCTGCCCTGCTCACCACACGGCCGGAGACGACCCTGGTGGTGTCGCGCGAGAGCACGCGGCGGAGACTGCTCGAACACGGTATCGAGGTTTCCGGCATCCTCAGCTATCGCGTCCCTGTGCGCACGGTAGTCACCAGCATCCGCGAGCTGGCCGACGTGAGGCCCGACGTGGTCTTCCTGTGCACCAAGACGTTCAGTCTGGGCCAGATCTTAGACGAGCTCGGGGACGTGTTCCATCCCGGCATGAAGATCGTCAGCACGCAGAACGGCCTGGGCACGGAAGACCTGATCGTGGAACGGTTCGGAGCGGGCGCGGCCATGCGCATGAGCATGAACTATGGCGGGTCGCTGACCGCCGCCGGCCACACCGAGACCACCTTCTTCAACCGGCCCAACCCTCTGGGAGTCTTCGACGAGAGCAACCGCGCCGTCGGCGCCGAGATAGCCGCGCTGCTGACCGAATGCGGCCTCGACACCCAGCTGGTCAACGACATCAAGCTGCAGGTGTGGAAGAAGATGATCATGAAGTGCACGATGGCGTCCATCTGCGCCGTCACCGACAGGACGATACAGAGCGCCCTCGACTTCCCCCCCACCAGAGAGATAGCCGACACCAGCTTCCAGGAGATCCTCGCGGTGGCCAAAGCGATGGGCTACGACCTGGGCGATGACTACCTCACGCAGGCGATGGGCTACCTCGAGAAGGTGGGAGCCCACAAGGACTCCATGTGCTACGACATCGCCGCCAAGCGCCCCACGGAGATCGACTTCCTCGGAGGCAAGGTGGTGGAATACGCCCGCGAGAAGGGTGTTTCCGCCCCGTTCTATGAGGTCATGACCAACCTGGTGCGGGCAATCGAAGACGGCTACCTGCGGAGCTGAGATTATCATCGGCACGCGGAGGGTGACGCGGTTCTACCGGGCTGATCTTATGCCCCGGTTGCGACGCGCCGGACCGCACGCTGGCGGGCCGGTGGTATACGATGACTATCGATCTATTGTATGAGATCACCGAATGCAACGGAGGGAGTGTGATGACGTTCGCGTCGCAGTAGACTCTACGCATCCTCGCCATTCGACCCAGTGAGAACATGATGGAACAGACGCTCATCGACCTCGCTCGAGCCACCAAGGCCGCCGCCCAAGAACTCGCCACCCTCCCGGGGGCCGCCCGCGATCAGGCCATCGAGGCCATCGCCCGCGCCCTCGAGGCAGCCGTGCCCGAGATTCTGGCCGCCAATGCGGCCGACTGCGAGGCCGCCCAGGCAGAAGGTATCGCTCCCTCCCTCTACGCCCGGCTGAAACTGGACGAGACGAAGTTGCGGGGCGAGATCGCCGGCGTGCGCGACGTGGGCCGCCTCCCCGACCCGGTGGGCCGCCTCCAGATCCACCGCGAACTCGACGAGGGCCTGGTCATGCAGCGGGTCACCTGCCCCGTTGGCGTGCTCGGAGTGATCTTCGAAGCCCGCCCCGACGCCGTGATCCAGATCTCGGCGCTGGCGGTGAAATCCGGGAACGGCGCCATCCTGAAGGGGGGACGGGAGGCGGTACGCTCCTGCCAGGCCATCGTCGGCGCCGTCCGCAACGGGCTGGCAGGCACCGCCGTGCGGCCCGAGGTCATCCAGTTGCTCACCACCCGGGAAGAGACCCTCGCGCTCTTGGACCTCGACGAGTACGTCGATCTGGTGATACCCCGGGGAGCAAACTCGTTCGTGCGCTTCGTGCAGGACAACACCCGCATCCCCGTGCTTGGGCACGCGGCGGGCATGTGCCACCTCTACGTGGACGCCGCCGCCGACATGGCTAAGGCGGTGACCATCGCCGTGGACGCCAAGATCCAATATCCGGCGGCATGCAACGCCATCGAGACCCTCTTGGTGCATCGTGGCATCGCCGCCACGTTCCTGCCTTCCGCGGCCATAGCACTCCAGACATCGAGCGTGACCCTACGCGCCGACGCGGCAAGCGCCGCGATCCTGGAGGCCGCCGGCCTCAGAGACATCGAGCCCGCCACCGACGACGACTGGAGCACCGAGTACAGCGCTTTGGTACTCAGCATCCGCGTGGTCGATTCCGTCGAGGCTGCCATCGCGCATATCGGCACCTACGGCTCGCATCACACCGACGCCATCGTCACCGAGGACCCGGCGGCGGCGGAACTCTTCCTATCCCGGGTGGATTCGGCGGGTGTTTTCCATAACTGCTCCACCCGCTTCTCCGACGGCTTCCGCTACGGATTCGGGGCGGAAGTAGGCATCAGCACCCAGAAGCTTCCCCCTCGCGGCCCGGTGGGGCTCGAGGGACTGGTCACCTACAAGTACGTCATCCGAGGCAGCGGCCAGATCGTATCCTCATACTCGGGAGCCGAAGCCCGCCCTTTCACCCACCGCGATCTGTAGCATGCCACGAGCACTTCCATGAGAGGGGAAAGGGCCGCGGCACCGGTCTTAGGCAGCGTCCGCTGGGTGGTGACGACCATCATCGCCTGGGAAGTCGTGCAGGTGCTCCAGACGACGCGACCTACCACCACGGGTTCGTTGCCCGTGAGCCTGTTCGACCTGCTTCTCTTGACGGTCATGCCCGGGCTCGCGGCGTTTGCCTTCGTGCGGCTCTTCCTGGCGGTAGTGCAGTCCGGATTCGGCTCTCTGAACACCTACACTCTGACCTCGAGCCCCTGGGCATGGGTGTTCTGGATCGGCCTCGCCGTCGCGATGGTGGGACAGGGCGAGCACTGGGCCGCCAACACACTCAACATGGCACTGCCTGAAGTCGTCCTCCACGGGGCGTATGGCGCCCAAGCCGAGTTCCTCGACGAAGAACTCGGTCACCGGCTCCTCGGTGGAGGTTTCTTCCTCATGACGCTGGTGGTCATGGTACTAGGACAGGGGGCCACCTACCGCATCGTGGGAGGCGAGAGAGGGCTACTCGCAATCGGGTCGTTGTTGACCTTCGGCTTCGCTGTGGTGTTCATCGGCACCGAAGGACAGCTGCTCGTGCCCGCCATCTTGGGGAGCGGAATACTGGTCGGTCTCGCCGCACGCGCCCTCTCCCCCGCGGAGATGGGCCGCGACCCCGTGAGCCTCCTCATCGTGCCGGGAGTGTCTCTGGCGGGGATCGTCCTGCTCGCCTGGGGTCTCATCGTGGGGGGGCAACCCACGTGGCCCTGGTGATGGACCGAGTGACGGCCTGGATGCCGTCCCAGGTGGC